>JAJEHG010000021.1 GCA_022823825.1 Nitrosopumilaceae archaeon
ACAGCCTGACCGGCGCACCCGTGCAGTTTGATGCGACGGGCTCGCACATAGGCAAGGCGGTGTCGTTTACCATAAACCCGGTGGATGCCAACGGCGCCACGAGCGTCACCGACATTCAGGCCGTGTGCATAAACGACGTGAGCTTGGTTGATTACGCATCTCGTATCTGCCGATAGCCATCGGCACAACTCTTGTATCTTTTTTGTCTTTTGGAGCGGGATGCCCGCGGCCGGAACCAGAGTCGCGCGCAGCCCTTCCCGCGGTGACCGCGGACTGTTAACCCGCCTCTGCCCTGCTCTTCTTTCGTATTTCTTGCCGTTGTTGTTGTGACACTCCTTGATCCTTCCATGGCCGGCGGCCAAAGATTGGACGGCGCCGGCGTGCCCGTAAAATCTAAAATAGCCGTACCGGGTCCGTCCGTTGTGAAGGTAAGGGTATCCGGATCCGCCAAGCCCGGAATTGAGATGCTGTGCGGGTTCGCGTTTTCCGACGACAAGGGGGCGCCCCGCTTTGCGAGCGCAGGCGGGAGCGGCGATGCGGCAGCTGACAGGGATCTTGCGTCGGCCCTGAGACAGACTGCCCGGGACGTGGCAGGCAGGCAGGGCCGGATTGCCGTGGTTCCGGTTACGTCAAAAAGGCCTGCAAGGCGCCTGCTTGTCGCGGGGCTTGGAAGCCGCAAGGACGCCACGTACGAGGTGGTGCGCCACGTGTCCGGAAAGATTGCAAGAAAGGCGGCGGAGCTAAAGCTTGGGGAGTTTGCCGTCGTTGTGCCGCCGCGGCTCGGGGCCGGATCCACACAGGCCGGGATCGCCTCTGCCATTGCGGAGGGCTCAAAGATGGCCGCGTACAGGTTTGACAGGTTCAAGGGGGCAGGCGATGACTCCGACAATGGTGACGATAGCGACGTCGGCTTTGGATATGGCGCAGGGGGCAGCAGCAATGGAGCGTACGACGGGCCGAACCGCGGTTCCGCCCCGCCCGTCACTAGATCAGGACTGGTCTCCGAGGTGCTCTCGGCCGGGGACGCGGCCGGCCCCGACCTGGTCATAGTGTGCGGCGACTCTCCAAACAAGAAGGGGGAGACGCTTGACGGCATATCCGAGGCGGTGCGGACGTCCTCCGTGATATCCGACGGCAACCTGTTCGTGCGCAGCGTGGCAAACCTGCCTCCAAACGAGTGCACCCCGCAGACGCTTGCCGACATTGCGCGCGGAATCGCCAAAAGGGACAGCCGCCTCAAGTGCACCGTGGTGTCAAAGGGGGCCCTCAAGAGGCGCGGCTTTGGGGGCATCACGGCGGTGGGACAGGGCAGCAGGAACGAGCCCAAGCTGATAATACTGGAATACAGGGGCGCCTCGGGCCGCCGCCGGAGCAGGCGGGCCGCCGCCGGAGCAGGCGGGCCAATCGTTCTGGTCGGCAAGGCCGTCACGTTTGACACGGGCGGGATATCGCTCAAGCCGGGGGCCAGCATGGACGAGATGAAGTTTGACAAGTGCGGCGGTTGCACCGTACTTGGCATCATCAGGACGGCCGCCAAGCTTCGGCTGAAAACCGACATTGTATGCATAGTTCCCGCGGTGGAGAACATGCCCGGCGGCGAGTCGTACAGGCCCGGCGACATCATACGGCTGTACAGCGGCAAGACCGCGGAGATACTGAACACGGATGCGGAGGGCAGGCTCATACTCGCAGACGCCCTCGCATACGGGGAGCGCCACCACAAGCCCAGGGAGATAATCGACTTTGCCACACTGACCGGCGCGTGCATAGTCGCGCTGGGAAACGACGTGGCGGGGATGGTCTCAAACGACCCGGGCCTGGCAGACGCAATCAGGCAGTCCGCCGCGCGCACCTCAGAATCCGTGTGGGAGCTCCCGCTCGACCAGAACTATATGGACATGATAAAGTCGCCCGTGGCCGACATGAAGAACATGGGGATCGGGAGGGCCGCGGGCACCATTGCGGCGGCCGCCTTTTTGCGTAACGCGATAGAGGACACGCCGTGGGTGCACCTGGACATAGCCGGGGTGGCCTGGACGCAGACGGCCACAAAGTCGCGCTCCTACAAGTCAAAGGGGGCCACTGGGTTCGGGCTGCGGCTCGTAATGGATCACCTGCTTGAGCAGTGAGCGCCGGCTCGTGCGGGCTAGTACCCGCGGCTGTTCCTGTCCGGCTTGCCCACGTTGGGGTTTCTCCAGCCGTGCTTTTCCATCATGTGGTTGAGCAGCCTGATGTCGTTGTCGCACCGTTCGCCGCATACGGAGCAAGTGGGCCTCATGTGTCGCGCCGCGAGCGCGGCCGATATTAACCGTGTGCCTTAGGTGATGATGATGGCGGTGCTGGCGGTGCTGGCGGTGCTGTCGACAACATGATGGCGGTGCTGTCGACAACATGATGACACAGGTAATGATGAAAATGCCAGCACTGTTGCTTCCCAAGGGCTCTCGCATCTTAGTAGCACAACAGCGACATCAGGTTTGACTTCCAAGTTCGGAACGGGATTGGGTCGCGCCCTGACGCTATGGCCGGCTTGGCCCGGGTACCGGACGCCTGCCTATTAACGTAACGGATCCCGTCCCGCCACGCGTCCGGATGTACGCAGGTATAAAGCGAGGCCGCTCCACACACGGTTCATGACACACAGGGTGGCCGTCCTCGACACCGACCTCTGCCAGCCGCGCAAGTGCGGCCTGGAGTGCATAAAGTACTGCCCCGTCAACAAGTCGGGCGCCGACTGCATAGTACTGGACGAGGAGGGCACGAAAAAGGCCCGCATAGACGAGGACATATGCAACGGGTGCGGCATCTGCGTCAAGGTGTGCCCGTTTGAGGCCATTACGATAGTGAACCTCGCCGAGGAGCTGGCGTCCGACAAGGTCCACCAGTACGGCCCCAACTCGTTCCGCCTGTACCGGCTGCCCGTCCCAAGGAAGGGCGAGGTGATGGGCCTGCTGGGCCGCAACGGCATGGGAAAGAGCACCATCGTGGGCCTGCTGTCCGGGGGCATAATGCCCAACCTGGGCAGGTACGAGGATCCCCCCCAGTGGGACGAGATCCTCAAGTATTACGGTGGCACCGAGCTAAAGGGCCACTTTGAGCGCATAATGCGCGGCGACGCCGCGTCGTCAATCAAGCCGCAGCAGGTCCACATGCTGGCGTCGGCCTTTGAGGGCACGGCGTCCGAACTGATCGAAAAGTACGACCAGCGCGGGGTCGCGCGCCAGATGATCCGGGACCTGGACCTCGCAAACTCCGTGGACCGCAGGCTGTCGGAGCTCAGCGGCGGCGAGCTGCAGCGGGTGGCAGTGGCGGTAGCCGCGTCGAGGGACGCCGAGTTCTACTTTTTTGACGAGCCCTCCTCCTACAACGACGTATTCCAGAGGATAGGCGTGGCCAGGGTCATACAGGACCTGGCCAAGATCGGCAGGAGCGTGATGGTCGTGGAGCACGACCTGACGCTGCTTGACTTTCTGAGCGACTACATCGAGGTGGTCTACGGGGAGCCGGCCGCGTACGGGATCGTCTCAAGCGTGCTCTCTACCAAGGTGGGCGTCAACGTCTTCCTTGAGGGGTACCTGCCCTCCGAGAACGTCAGGTTCAGGGACAAAAAGTTCTCCTTTGACGCGTCGTCCGCGTCGCAGCCTGACGACGCCTTCGTGGCCGGCGACGTCATAATATCGTATCCGGCCCTTGAGAGGAGGTACGAGTCGTTCTCCGTGGGCGTGGAGCCGGGGCGCGTCCGCAAGGGCGAGATCCTAGGGGTGATGGGGGCAAACGCGCTGGGCAAGACTACCATGATGAAGATGATTGCGGGCGCAGAAAAGCCCGACTCTGGCGCGGTGGACTCGAAGATAAAGCTGGCCTACAAGCCCCAGTACCTGCAGGGCTCGTCGTCGGACGCCGAGGTCGTCTCCGTGCTGTCGGAGGCAAACGGGGACCCGATCGAGGGAAGCATGGAGGAGGAGCAGATCATCGACCCGCTGCGCGTCAAAAAGCTGTACAACAAGACCGTCTCGAACCTCTCCGGGGGCGAGCTGCAGAAGGTGGCCGTCGCCGCGTGCCTGCTGCAAAAGGTGGACCTGTACGCGCTCGACGAGCCGTCGGCCTTCCTTGACGTGGAGGACAGGATAGCGCTCGCAAAGTTCGTGCAAAAGTTCGTCAGGTCGTTTGGAAAGTCCGCCATTATAATCGACCACGACCTGCAGCTTATGGACCTGATATCCGACAGCATGGTAATATTCGAGGGCGAGCCGGGCGTCCGGGGGGAGGCGACGAAGCCCATGCCCAAGAAGGACGCCATGAACACGTTTCTCCGCTCGCTCGGCATGTCGTTTAGGCGGGACGAGAGGAGCATGCGGCCGCGCGTCAACAAGCCCGGCAGCAGGCTTGACAAGTCGCAAAAGGTGGAGGGGCGGTTCTACTATGCGTGACGCGGCCGTCTTCCCCCCTTCTCTCTCACTACACCCGACCTCCGCCGCGCGCGCCGGTTCGTCCATATTGCGCCCGGCATATACGGTCCCGTGACGCACCATGACCCGCATGCTGAAGCGAGCGCTGGAGGGTGTCCTGACCGAGTCGGAGGCAGCCGAGTTCGTGTCCGCGTTCGACCAGGTGGGGGAGATAATCATCGTGCGCATACCTGACCCGCTCCTTGCAAGGAGGTTCGAGATAGGCAGGGCGCTGCTCGACGGGGTAAAGATCGCAAGGAGCGTGTTCTGCCAGGCGTCTGCAGTCGACGGCGAGTACCGCACGCGCAAGCTGGATCTCATAGCGGGGAGCGACGACACCACCACCACGTACAGGGAGTCCGGATGCCGGTTCGTGGTGGACGTGGAGAACGCGTTCTTCTCGCCCCGGCTCTCGCACGAGAGGGAGCGCATAGCCTCGCTTGTGCGGGACGGCGAGTCCGTGCTGAACATGTTCGGCGGCATCGGCATGTTCTCAGTGATTGCCGCCATGAACGCGGCGTGCACCGTGTACAGCGTGGACTCGAACCCCGTCGCGTCAAGGCTGTGCGAGAAAAACGTGGAGCTCAACGAGCACTACGGGCGCAAGAACCGGAAAAAGGGGCGCAAGATGGCGGGCCGCGTAATTTCGATATGCGGCGAGGCCTCGCAGGTGGTGCGGGACAGGTTCGACGGCACGTGCGACAGGACGCTCATGCTGCTGCCTGAGAGGTCCGACGAGTTTCTGGGGTCGGCGGTCAGGGCCACTGCTGATGGCGGCGTCATACACTACTACTCGCACATACACTCGGACTCCAAGAGGGACGCCGCCGCGCTATCCGAGCGGCACTACCTGGACGTGGCGCCCGCGCGCTCCGAGGTCCTGGACTCGAGGATAGTCAGGGCCGTGGGGCCGCGATACTATCAGACCGTGGTGGACGCGGTGGTACGCAAGGGCTAGGGGGTGCTGCCGCTGCCGCTGCCGCTGTTCCTGTCTTCGCTTTTGTTACCGTCGTCATTTGCGCCCGCATCATCGACGTCATCGTAGGAGGTTATCGTGGCCGACGTGGCGCGGGTCGTCGCCGTCACGTACCCTATCCACGCTATCACCCCCAGTATGCCCCCGACTATCATCAGCATGGAGAGCTGCTGTATTATGGGGCTCCACTCTGAGAGCATCAGCAGGTACGCGTATACGAAGAACCCTGCAATCGACAGCGAGAATATCATGATGCCGATCCCCTTGCGCCTGTCCATGCCGTGGGGCTCTGCGGTAGTTATTTAATGGTAATCGGCCGCGGCGGGTGGAACCGCGCCCTCTCGCGCTCCCGACCCCTAGTCCATCTCCAGGCGCGGCAGCACGTACGCGCCTGCGCCGCTATCCTGCTGCTGCCTGCGCCGCACTGCTGCCCGCATTCGGTATCCTCACCGCAACTGCAAACGCCGCCACTATTATAATGACGGCAAAGTACATCACGGCCACGTACCCGTATGCGAGCGCTATGGCGCCCGCGGCCAGGGGCCCGATCACGGCCGCGATTGATATCGTACTGCTAAAGACGCCGGTGCTGGTGGACTTGGGGTTGTTCTCCATGAGGTGAAAGCTGCCCCCCACGTACAGAAACGCCCACGTGAACCCCACCAGGGCCAGGAACGGCATGGTATGCCACCACTGGTCTACAAGGGCCAGCCCCACAAACACGAACGCGGTCATCCCTATCCCGGCCTTGAATTTCGTCACGTTTGAGACGTGTATGCGGAACGCCATCAGGTTCATCACCACGAACGCCGTCGCCGTGTTCGCCACGTATACCACGGAGACCTGCCAGAGCTCGGCGCCCATGGATTCCGTCAGCATCAGGGGCAGGACGGTCCAGGCCGCGACGGCCCCCACGTGCCTCAAGAGCAGCGAGACGAACAAAAACTTGTTGTTGGTTATGACCCGCCTGGTGGTGCCGGGCGCCGTCTCCTTCCGTGACCTCGTATCCGGCAGCCTCGCGGAGCTCGCAAGCCCCGCCGCAAACAGGCCCGCGCTGGCGAGGAATATCAGGCCCGTGTCGTTGGCGATGCCTGCGGCCACTATTCCGGCAAGCCACCCCAGGGCGTGGAACGACACGACTGACGCCGCCCTCTTCTTGTGCGGGCCCGCCTCGTACGCGTACGCGAGCAGGGGCGGGATCATCACGCCGGTGGCCACCCCCGCTACGATCCTCGCAAGCAGCAGCGTGTGCGTGTCGTCTGCAAAGTAGTTCAGGGCGTACACTATGGCGCACGCGGCCAGCCCCGCCCTTACGAACAGGAGGCGGTGGCCCCGCCTGTCGGACAGCCGCCCAAAGTACACCTCGGAGACTATCTGCGCCATGCTGAACGACGCCACTATGACGCCGATCTCGAATATCGCGTCAGTCACGCCGCTTGCTATCACCGGCATGAACATCAGCACCGCCGCTATCCCGGCATATTGGAAGAAGGTGGTGACCCTGATGTGGTTGTACGTCTCTGACAGCGTCCGTGACATGGGGGGCGCCACGGCAGGCCTGTTTTATTTGAAACACACGCTGCCGCCCGCGCCGCGCCGGGGGCCCGGGACTGGCCGTGCCGGTGGCTTACCACGACTGACTATGGCTGGCTATGACTGACGTTTGCGCCGGCGGCGATGCGGCGATCGTAATGATCATCTCGGCGGCCCCCGCCGGACGCGGCTGCGGCGTCACCCTCCGCGCCCCGCCGTTTCTAACTCGAGTAGACTTTTATTCAATTTGGGGTCAGAGTGACTGCATGGGGCTGGATTACTGCGCGATACGATCAAAGGTTCTGCGGGCCCGCAAGCTTGTCATACGCGGCACCGCGGCCGCCGGATCCGGGCACCCCGGAGGCTCGTTCTCCATGGCCGAGATACTGGGCTGCCTGTTCTACAAGCACATGCGGTACGATCCGCGCAACCCGCAGTGGGAGGACAGGGACCGGCTCGTCCTCTCAAAGGGGCACGCGGCGCCCGGGCTGTTCTCAAACATGGCAGTGGCCGGGTACTTTGCAGAGTCGGAGATCGACACGCTCCGGGCGTTTGGAAGCAGGCTCCAGGGCCACCCAGACCTAAAGTGCCCCGGCGTCGAGTTCTGCGGCGGCTCTCTCGGGACCGGGCTCTCATACTCGGTGGGCGTGGCGCTCGCGGCCCGCCTTGACTCCAGGCCCTGCCGCGTGTACTCTGTAATCGGGGACGGCGAGTCCGACGAGGGCCAGATATGGGAGGCCGCCATGGCCGCCTCCAAGTACGGGGTGGAGAACCTGACCGTGTTCCTTGACCGCAACTTTATCCAGCAGGACTCTTACACGGAGCGCGTCATGCCGCTTGACTCCCGGCTGGGGGACGCCGAGGAGATATCCGCGATGTGGCTAGACCCGGACAGGTGGAGGACGGGCGACAAGTGGCGCGCGTTCGGGTGGAACGTGATCGAGATTGACGGGCACCGCATAGAGCAGGTCGACGACGCCATAAAGAGGGCCCGGGCGCACAGAGGGGGTCCGACCATAATCATATCGCGCACCATAAAGGGCAAGTCCGTCGAGCACATGGAGGACAACCCCCAGTGGCACGGCAAGGCGCCCGCGAAGGAGATGGTGCCGATAATCAACGCGGAGCTCGAGTCGCAGTCGATAATAGCGCCGTCGATAATAGCCGGCGACATGACGAACCTGGCCGCCGAGGTCGTCCGGTGCGCCGAGGGCAGGGCAGACTACATCCACCTCGACGTGATGGACGGAAGGTTCGTCCCCAACAAGACGTTCCTGCACGAAAAGGTAAAGGAGCTGAGGCCGCTCACGCTGATCCCGTTTGACACGCACCTCATGATAGAGGAGCCCCACAGGCACGTGCGCCAGTACGTGGATGCCGGCAGCGACATAGTTACGGTGCACGCCGAGGTGACTGACGTCGATACGTTCGGCGAGATATCCGATACGCTGCGCGAGAACGGCGTGGGCGTGGGCCTTGCAGTCAACCCCGACACGGAGCTCCCGGAGTGGTCGCTGGGGTTCCTTCCCAGGGTGGACCAGATAATAGTGATGTCCGTGGTGCCCGGCAGGTCGGGCCAGAAATACATCGAGTCGACCCACCAGAAGATGGCGCGGCTCATGCCCGTACTCCGGGACAACGGCTTTGCCGGGTACGTGGAGGCCGACGGGGGCGTAAACCTTGAGAATGCGGCATCCGTGTTTGCCGACGGCGCCCGCGCGTTCGTGGGCGGCGGCGCCATAGTGTCGACCTCGGACGTGCGCGCGTCGATACGCGGGTTCAGGCAGGCGGTCGCGACCGCGAGGCGGAGGATGCTGCTTGACATGGCCGACGGCCTGGGGGGCAGCGACCTTGTGGAGCGCTGGATAGACCTGCACGTGGTGGGCGCCAGGCCGGCCGAGGTCAGGACAATCGCGCAGGAGGCGGGATACGTTGCCCGGTGAGCAGCCAGTCCTGACTGACATGCGCACCGCGTACTCCGAGGCCCTGATACGCGAGGGCAATAGGAACCCGGACGTCGTGGTGATGGGGGCCGACACGACGGACTCTTTGAAGACCTCCAAGTTCGGCAGGGAGTTTCCCGACCGCTTCTTCAACGTCGGGATAGCGGAGGGCAACCTTGTTACGATGTCAGCAGGGCTGGCCGCGTCGGGCAAGACCGTGTTTGCAAGCACGTACGCCATATTCCTGCCTGGGCGCGCGGTGGACCAGATACGCAACAACGTGGCGTACCCGTCGCCCGGCGGCCGCGGCGGGCTCAACGTAAAGCTGGTTGCCTCGCACGGCGGCCTCTCTGTGGGCCCCGACGGCGGGTCGCACCAGCAGCTGGAGGACATCTCGATAATGAGGACGATTCCGAACTTCCGGGTCATGATTCCTGCCGATACAGTGGCAGTCTCGGCCCTGACGCGCATGATGGCCTCCGAGTACGGCCCGTTCTACATGAGGATGGCCCGCTCAAAGACGCCGCTTGTGTACGGCGAGGGCGGTGACGGAAGCGGCGCCGGCGCCGGCGCGACGGGCGCCGACACGCGGTTCGAGGCGGGGCGCGCCAACGTCCTGCGCGACGGCTCGGACTGCACGATAGCCGCCTGCGGCATTACGGTCAGCATGGCGCTCGAGGCCGCCGACCTGCTGTGGCGCGAAAAGCAGACGTCCTGCCGCGTCCTTGACATGTTCTCGGTAAAGCCGATAGACGGGCATACGCTCGAAAAGGCGGCGCGCCAGACGGGACGCATACTTACGGCCGAGGAGCACAACATCATAGGGGGGATGGGTTCTGCAGTGGCCGAGTCCGTGTCCGAGTCGTACCCCGTCCCGATAAAGCGCATCGGCGCGCTCGACGCGTTCGGCGAGTCGGCCCGCGACGCGGAGGTGCCCCTCCTCCTGCAAAAGCACGGGATCACACCGTTTAATATGGCGCAGCAGGCAGGCGCGCTCGAGAGGTTGCCTGAGAGATGAAGATATTTCTTGACACGGCCGACATCGGACTGATCAAAAAGTACAACGACATGGGGCTCGTGGACGGCATCACGACAAACCCGTCCCTGCTTGCAAAGGCCGGCGGCAATCCCGCCGACGCAATGGCCGAGATATCGGAGGTGATAAAGGGCGACGTCAGCCTGGAGGTGGTGGCCACCGACAGCGACGCAATGGTCGAGGAGGGGCGCAGGCTGCGCCGGTACGGCGACAACGTGGTGGTAAAGGTGCCCATGACCCCCGACGGCCTGGCCGCGTGCCGCCGCCTGTCCTCTGAGGGCATCCCGGTGAACGTCACGCTGATATTCTCCACAAACCAGGCCATACTGGCCGCCAAGGCGGGCGCCAGGTACGTGAGCCCGTTCATAGGGCGCATCGACGACACGGGCCACGACGGCATGCAGCTGATCGAGGACCTGGTGGGGATATTCCAAAACTATAGCTTTGAGACGCAGATACTGGTGGCAAGCGTGCGCCACCCCGTGCACGTAAAGGACGCCGCAATGCTGGGCGCCGACGTCGTGACGCTGCCCCCGGCCGTACTTGAAAAGATGCTGCACCACCCGCTCACAAAGATAGGACTGGACAACTTTCTTGCCGACTGGGCCAAGCTGACGGGGCAGGGATCCTCCTCATCCTGACGCCTGCGGTTCTGATTTTCCCGCCACTTCAGTCCGCGCCTCATTCCACCACCTCCCCCTACCTCGGCGCGTGGCCTGGCCTGAAGTGCCGAACCGCGTGCTCGTGTGCGCGCACGTCCGCACGCAGAAAATGAAAAAGTGGTTTGCACGAGCGCTACTTTGAGGACTTGGACTTGGTTCCCCTACCGGCGCTCATGCTGCCCTTGTACTTTGGCCTGCTCTTTGGTTCCGGGACGTCCTTGAGCTTTCTGGAGCCGGTTCCCCTGCCGGACGTGATCGTCCTCTCGCCGGCCGCGCTCTTGCGCGCCGCTTGGATCTTCTTAAACTCCTCACCCGTCCACTTTTGGGGGTCGTTGTCCACTTCTATGGTGCCCGTACCCCTGCCAGTTCGGATTTTGATCTTGACCATGTCACGGGATGAATCAACTTGTATTTATCATGTTCCATGATCATATGATCCGCGTGCCTGCGGGCCCGCACCTGCTTGATATATGCGCGGCCGCATAACCAACGCATGAGGGGCATTCTGTATGCGGTGATCCCCGCCGTCGTGCTGGGGCTGGTGCTGGCAAACGCCTTTTACGGGCACGTGCTGTTCGGGTACGCGTACGACCGCGCGATAAACAAGTATTCGGTGTACGTGCACCTGCAACCCGGGTGGGAGAGCCACCCGGGCAACATACTGTTTGACGTCACAAACGTGTGGTCCGGCCCCGCGGCCGCCGCCGGCGAGGGAAGCGGCGAGTCGGGCGCAGCCGCCCGCCCGCCGGACTCCGTTGACCCCGACGACATCTCGCCGCTGACCTCGTACAACCGAAACCAGCTCCAGCACCAAAAGTCCAAGCCGTACGTGGAGCTCCGGCACGAGTTCAGCGACTGCGAGACGCAGTGGCGCCCAATCCCGTACAGGTACGCCGCGGACGCGGTGCGCGGCTGGTCGGAGGTTGCAAGCGGCGTGCAGGCCGGGGGCCCCGGCGGGGGAGGGGCCGGGCACGTGGAGCCCGCGTTTGCCGAGGCCGGCTCGGGCGATCCGTACGTCATGGTGTTTCCAAACGCGCCAAACGCGGCGTACGGCCCGGACGCGCAGTCCGAGCTTATACGGGACGGGTACGCTCAGATCATCCCGGTCTGCATGGCGCCCGGGACGGAGCAGTCCACATACGACTATGCCATAATGGTGAATGATCCGGACATCGGGTTTGACGCGTACTTTGTCAGGTCCGCCGAGGACGCGGCCGCCCACGTCTCGTCGGGCGGCGGCGGGATCCCGGCGTTCTACGGGGGTCCCGGCTGCCACGTCACAAACCACAACAGCTTTGCCGGTACCTGCCACGGGGTGGAGCACGGCTCCGGGCTGCTGATAGTCGTGCCTGACGCGCTAGACCTGTCGCTTACAAAGGTGCGCGTCGGGCTGCATGAGCGTCCGCAATAGTGCGTATGTGCATGCCTTCTCGCGTCGGGGGCGCCGTCCTCCGTCCCGCCGCCTAGTTGGTCATCCAGCCGCGCCGCTTAAAGTATGCAATCATGAGTATGGCCGGTATGATCGACGCCATCACCAGTATTGCAAACGGCGTGAACGCGCCCAGCGCGGAGTCCGCCTCGGACGCGCCCGCAATGCCGCCCGGAAGGCTCACGTTCATTCCATAGAACGTGCCTATCACGGTGGCCGGTATGGCCAGCGTGAATATTATGGTGAGCATGCTCAGCACCTTGTTTGTCTTTTCGGTGCTCAGCACGTAGTTGGTGTCCTTGTAGATCTCCATGGTCTCCCTTGACTCCTCCAGGGTCTCTATCACCTTGTCTATGTGGTCGATTATGTCGTCGTACAGCAGCATCGTGTCCTCGTCCCTTACGTCTGTGAACCTTTGCACGTTCTTTGCTATCTCCTGGACGAACCTCTTGAGCGGGTTTGCAATCCTTCTCTGCCTGTTGATCTCCCTCCTGAGCATGGCGATGTTCCTTGCGGCCGACATGCTCTCATCAAACACCCTGTCCTCGAGGTCGTCCAGGTTTGCGATTATCTTCCTTGACGTGTGCATCAGGTCGTCCACCAGGTCGTCGATTATGGTGTGCAGCAGCATGCTGGTGGGGCCGCTGAGCGGGCTGCCCCCCTTGTACGCCTCAAGCCCGTTCTGCTTTGCGGTCCTGACCAGGTCCGTCAGCGGCTTTAGGTCCCCCTGGTGGACCGTAATCAGAAAGTCCCTGCCGACGAACATCGAGAGCTGGCTGTTCCTGAGGATGCCGCCCTTCTGG
Organism: Nitrosopumilaceae archaeon; assembly: GCA_022823825.1. Taxonomy (GTDB): domain Archaea; phylum Thermoproteota; class Nitrososphaeria; order Nitrososphaerales; family Nitrosopumilaceae; genus Nitrosopumilus. Next base: position 12,831 of record JAJEHG010000021.1, read on the forward strand.
GCCAGCGGCGGAAAGTGCAGTATGACAAAAAAGTGGTCCTCGTAACTGTCAAGCTTTGGGAGCTCGAACTTTGTGAGGCAGTCCTCCACGTTGAGCTCGTTGAGGCCGTACTCCTTTACGATCTTTTCGAGGTATCCCCTGTCGGGGTTCTCAAGGTCCGTCCATGTCAGTTCGCTGCCCTCGATCCTCTGGATCTTCTGGGGGCTCTCCGTGCCGTTGTCCTCGGCCTTGGCCCCGCCCCTGAGCCTCTTGGTGATGAACTCTCTCTTCAAATCGTATGGTAGGTTTCTGGATCAAATTTAAAGCGATCGACTTTGCCAGTTGGCTGCGCAGCCCCGCCGGAATGGGCCGCCCTTGCCCGCCGCCGCCGCGGCCGGTCAGAAACACGTCCCCCTCTCATGCGTGACGTGGGCTGAGGGATTCGAGGGTTCGCATGCAAAAGTGCCCGGGTGTGTGGCGGGAAGGACTGGACGGCGCCTATTTGAACGGCAGCAGGTAGTTCATACCGTACCACGTTATGGCAAGCGCGATTCCCATTCCGAGCCACCAATAGCGCATAGCCTGCGTTTCAACCGCTTGATAATAAATCTACAGTCGGTGACGCGGCCTGCCCCGGTTCTTTGTGCCGCCGGGGAGGGGGGGTGGGTGGGTGGGGGGTGGGGGGCGCAGCCGACTGCCGCGCTGCCGGGCATTATTAATTATCACAATAACGGTAACAATAACGATCACAGCAGCGTCCCCTGCTGTCGTGGCAGCGGTACCTGCTAGCGCACTATCACCACGCCCGCCGCCCACGGGTGCAGGGTGCAGTGGTAGTCGTAGGTGCCCGCATTCTCAAACGTGTATTCGAACGTATCCCCGGACTCCATTATGCCCGAGTCAAAGAGGCCGGTCGGGCTGCTGTTTGCGGCGCCGCTTGTCACCGTGTGCATCACGGAGTCGTCGTTGCTCCACGTTACGGTGGTTCCGCTGAGCACGGTTATGTCCTGGGGCAGGTAGCAGACGCTGTCGACCTCGCAGCCCTGCAGGAACGATCCCTCGGTCATTGATACGACGGCCAGCCTCTCCTGTCTGAGGTCTGGCTCCAGTATTAGGAAGCCGAATATTCCCGCAATCATGCCGACTACCAGTATTATAACCCCGTACGTAGCGCCGCGCATCCCCTTCTCTCCTCTGTTTGTGGCCGTATGCATTCTTTTTATTATTTTGCATGTCTCCCGTACGATGCTAGAGCGGCATGCCTGACGCGGCCTGATCCCTTGCGCCTGCCCGCGCAACGGCCCTGCCTTCCCCCCCCCTGCCCGTCAGCAAGGTCCTGGCGTGCGCGCAGCCGGACCGGCCCTACTCCCCCCGCACGCCCCGTCGTCACAGGGGCGCCGCAGCGCAAGGCCGCAGCTGTCCCGCATGGCATCTCAAGGGTTAATTGGGGGCCCCAAAAGTGCCAACCACGTGGCCTTTGTAGTACAGTGGTTAGTATAGAGGATTGTGGATCCTCGGACAGGGGTTCGATTCCCCTCAAAGGCCCCTCATATCACTGCATGCGGCCGCTCTGTGCACGGGCTAGAATATGCCGAACTTGCTTGACTCCATCTCCTCTTTTATGGCGAGCTTGAACCGAGGCGCGCCGTCGTCGCCGTGCGCCGCCACGTTTCTCTCAAGCCACGTGAGGAACTTTTTGTCCGGCCCCTTGCCCCTGAGGCCGTCAAAGTCGGCGGGGCCCATCACCTCGCGGAGCTTACGTATGAGGGATCTGTTTACGCTCAGCACGAAAAAGTGCCACCCGAACGCAAACTCCGAGTCGGTCATGGCAAACTCGTCCTCCGTGTGCGTCATCTGCTCGAGCATGATCATCTGCCTGGCCAGCGCCTTGCTGGCGCTGTCGTAGTCGACTGCAGAGACGTTGATGTTGAGCCTTCCGTCCCCAAAGTCCGCGCCGCCCGGTGCCATACCTGCAGTATGTCCGCCGCCGATAAAAATATTGCACCGACCCTAGGGATCCTTTTGCCGATCCCTTCTCAGCAGGTGGTCAAAGTCGATGTCAAAGTTCATCTTCATCAGCTTTACGTACGTGGATATGGGCTCCGGTATCTCCTCGCCGCACGCTATGCCCAGCCGCCACGCGTTCGTCCATATGGTCAGGGTCTGTATGATGGTCAGAAACCTGTCGTTTGCGGTGCCGGGGGGCCCGAGCGCCTTTGTGTACCGCTCCGCATGCTCCCACGCCGTAACAAAGTCCACGCAGTCCCTCTTGAATACGGCCCTCAGCTGCTCGCCCACGTCCCTTGCGGGCCGGAGGGGTGTCTTGCACATGACGTAGGGAAAGTCCACGGCGTCCGGCAGGCATCCGGGCAGAGGGCCCCATACCGTGAGTATCCGCGTACCGTCGCCGAGCGAGCCGAATCTCTCTGTCATTGCATCGATGAGGTCCGAGTCGTTTGCAAACCAGAACAGTACCACGGTCGCGTCTGACATGTCCGCGCCGCGTATGTCCGCGCACTCGAGCCGGTACCTGTCGCGCAGGCCTGCGTTTGGTGCGGAGTCCCCCTCCTCCTCCTGCACCGCCCCCTCAAGAGCGTCGCGCGCGTCGCGCAGCTTTGACGCGTCGGAGTCTATGCCCACCGCGCGCCTGGCGCCAAACTCTGCGAGCGCGACTCTGATGCCTTCGGCTGACCTTCCGCATCCTAGATGGTATACGGTGTCGCCGGCGCCGAGCCCTGCCAGCCTGAACATCTCCCTGAGTGACCTCTGGCTCAGCTCGGCGTCCGCGCCGCTCAGCATGCCGGCCGGAAGCGTCCCAAGGTATTCTTCTATCCTCAACTGTCTAGTCACCGCAACCGTCCGTCTTTTTTTTCTTTGTGCGGGTGTGTGCCTGCACGCGCGCCCGCATCTGTCGGCGCGCCTCCCCCTGCTGCCGTCGGTCCTACTCCCTTATGCTTTCCAGCTTTGATACTGCCTGCCAGAGCTGCGTCCTTACGTACGAGGGCATGTTGGGATCCTGCGTGACGTCATCAAGCATGCTGATTGCGTTTGCCGCCCTGACTGACAGCGAGTATTCTGTGCCGTTGAGCTCGGTTATGAGTTCCATGATGGATTTCTTGATGGTTTTGGGGGTGGTGCTGCTCTCCGCTATCTGCGTGAGCGTCTCCAGGGAGTCCTTCATGGCCTCCCGGTTCTGTGCGTCGTCTGCCATGCATGACTCATCTTTTTGGGGAGTAATATAGTTACAGACGCCCCGCCTTTGGGCGCCGTCACACCTCTACGAAGAGGCTGCCTGACTCTGCCGTCACCTTGTACGAGCCCAGGTCCCGTATGGGCGCCGGGAACTTTGCAAGCTTGCCGGTGGCGCAGTCGAATTCCGCCTTGTGCCATCCGCATACTATGGTGCCGCACATGCCGCCGCCCTCGCCTTCCTCCTGCCTCAGCGTGCCCTCCGAGAGTGACGCCCCGGAGTGCGTGCACGTGTCGTCGGTCGCATAATAGTTGCCGTTTATGTTGGCCACCAGTATGTCAAGCCCGTTGACGGTGGCCTTTAGCATGCCGCCTGCAGCTATGTCCGACTCGCCGCATATGAGGTGCCTTCCCATTGATCTGGTTTTTAACTCTGACGTCTTAAGTCTTGCCACGGAGGCGCGTGAAGGTGAGGATTCGTGGGGTCCGTAAGGAGGATCAAGCATTCGTCTTGGGATACTGCCGGGACACGTTTGACTGGGGTGACTACATAGACAACGTCTGGAACGATTGGCAGTCTGACGGGGAGTTTCTGGTGTGTGAGGACCGCGCGCCTGCTGACTCCTCGCCGCCGCGCCCCGTCGGCATCTGCCACGTGCACATGTCGCCCGGACAAGCCTGGATAGAGGGCATACGGGTCCATCCGCAGCACCGGCGCCGCGGCATAGCCACGCGCCTCGTAAGGGAGGCCGAGCAGATGACACTCCGGCCGCCGCCGACGACGACGACAGATGACGGGCTGGCGTCTGCCATGATAATCGACACCAAGAACGAATCGTCGCTTGCAATGGCGCGGCGGCTCGAATACGAGATCACAAGCACGTGGACGTACCACAAGGTGTCCCCGCGCCGCCCCGACGCCGGCGCGCGCCACAAGATCACCGAGCTGCGCGATCTTGACCGCGCCGCATACCCGCACTTTGTAAGGGAGTGGAGGTGGTTTGAGACCCGCAGGCTGGGCGCGGGCGGCGTGAGCTCGGAAGGCCCCGCCGCCGCCACCGACACGCCGCGTTTCGTACGCTCGGATGGCAAAGCCTTGGAAGGGGGCGGCAGCAGCAGCCAGGCTACCGTCTCCGTGCTTGCAGCCGGAAAGTACCTCGGGGGTTCGGGCCGGACCCTGTACGCCACGCTCTATCCTGGAACGGATCCTGCAGGCATAGATGAGATGATCACTTTTCTGGCCGGCGCGGCGGCCTCCGAGTCGTACGTGTCGGTCAGCGTCTTTACGCTGGGCGGCCTGCCGCCCGGCTGCCGGGAGTGGACGCGGAGCCCCTTTGAGTTCTATCTGACGCGCAAGAGGCTGGCGTGAGCGCGGCGCCCGTCATGATGGCACCTTTCTTACCGTGTTATGTATGGAGCCGAGCCCCTCTATCTCCATGTCAATGGCGTCCCCGTCCTCCAGGTACGGGGTGCCGGGGTTCTTCAGCGCGACGCCGGCAGGCGTCCCAGTCGATATTATATCGCCCGGCTCGAGGCTCATGACCCTCGAGAGCTTTGATATTATCTGCGGTATCTTCAGCAGCATCATTCCCGTCGACGAGTCCTGCCTGGACTCCCCGTTGACCCTGGTGGCGAGCCTCAGGCCGTGAGGGTCGGCTATTTCGTCTGCCGTGGTAATCCAGGGCCCGCAGGGCGCAAAGTCGTCAAACCCCTTTCCCCTGGTGAACTGCTTGTCCTGGAACTGTATGTCTCGGGCCGAGACGTCGTTTAGTATCATGTATCCGAACACGTACTCCGGGGCCTCCTCTACTGAAACGTTCTTGCACCTGTCGCCGCCTTCTCTGCTCCCGACCACCACTGCAAGCTCCACCTCGTAGTCGAGCTGTTTCACAAAGTCCGGGCACCGTATCTCCGCGCCCGTGCCGGTCAGGGCGGTCCTCGGCTTTATGAACAGAACGGGATCCTCGGGGGCGTCGAGCCCCTGCTCCCTTGCGTGGTCCGTGTAGTTGAACGTGAGGCATACTATCTTGCCGGGGCTTGGGAGGGGTGCCAGCAGCTCGTAGTCTGATGCGTGGCTGTTGTACGGGATCTCCCTCTGCCTTACCTTGTCGTACCATCCACCAAAGAGAAACTCCGCAACGTCTCGCGGTATGGGCACTCCGGTGGCAAACGTAATGTCGTCCCTGGTCGCGACCCTGCCGTCCCCGTCCACAAGGCCGTACGTCTCCCTGGACGACCACTTGTCTGACCGCTCGCTTTTGCGCGGCATAAGGCGTGCTATTCTCATGTCTAACCGTGCGTAAAGATCACGCGCCTGCCGGTGTCCTTCCTGCAGTAGCCGAACCTGACAAACTGGATCTCCGCGCCCTCCTCCACGTTTTCAAAGTGCGGCTCAGTATAAACTTCTGTCTCCTCCAGGCTGTCCTCGTCAAACTCCTCCCCGTCAAACGGCCTCTTTGGTATGGCAAGCCTTATCCTTGCGGCAGTCTCCCTGGAGACCCACTGCATCTTGAGGTCCTCTGCAGTCTCCTGCTTTTTCTTTTTTGCCGGCTCCGCCCCGGCCTCCTCCTGCAGCGCCCTCTTTTTGGCAGGCGTCATCCCTATCCCCTTCTTTTCAAAATAGTCCAGTATGTCGCCTGCCCCGAACGGCTCGTCTATGCCCGTGACGTATCTTGCGTACGCGTCCACGCCCTCGTCCCTGTTTCTGCCGCCGCCTCCGCCGCCGCCGTACGGGATGCTCCTTGTGCCGCTGCCAAGATCGTGGCGCGTCACGCCGCCACCGCTACCCGTGTCCCGTCCCGGCAGCCCCGTTATGACCACGTACGCCAGGCCCATCAGCCTCACTATGGAGCCCTCCTCCAGCTTGTCAAAGTCTCCGCCCGGTATGTACACGTCGCCGCTTGCGGGCATTGTCCTCTTGCCCATCCCTTCGTGCAGCGGGTGGTTAGGCACTCCTTCCCGGTCCTCCAGCTGCTTCTGCGCGCCCTCGTCGTCCTGTATCACGAGCCTCCTCGGGTTCATTGCCATAAACAGCCTGGTGCTCTGCGCGTCTATCATGCTGCGGTTTATGGACTCGAGCGTCTCAAAGGGCGCCACGGTGTCTGCCTTTGTCATCCCGAGGGACTCGACGAACTTTCTTACCGCCTCGGGCCTTATTCCCCTGCGCTTGAGGCCGCCCAGGGTCGGAATCCTGGGATCGTCGTACCCTGTTATGCGGCCGTCCTCCATCAGCGGCTTTATCACCCTCTTTGATGTCGGCATCCCCTCAAAGGCCAGCCTTGAAAAGTAGTGCTGTCTGGGCCTCCTCATGTCCAGCGCGCCGAGTATCGCGTCGATCAGCTCGGCCCTCGTCTCGAACTCCTTTGAGCGGAACGCGTGCGTGATGCCGTGTATGCTGTCCTCCACTGCCACCGCCATGTCGTAGCTCGGCCAGACCCTGTACTTGGCGCCCTGCCTGTAGTGCGGCGTGCCGATTATGCGGAACAGCACGGGGTCGCGCATCACGGCGTTGTCGGCCTTCATGTTGCCGCGGAACCTCACCGCGGCGTCGCCGGCCTTGAACTTTGCGCTGTGCATCTTGCTCCACCTCTTGTAGTGCTCGTCGGGGTCGTCCTTTCTGCAGCACTTGCACTCGGTTCGCTCCCTGCGGTTCCTGCTGATGTTGTCCTTTTTGCAGGTGCAGACGTACGCCATGCCGGACGTTATCAGTTTTTCCCCCTTCTCGTACATGATCTCTATGTCGTCTGACGTGTACCTGACGTCCTCCTTCTTGAACTCGAGCCCCAGCCACTCGAGCCCCACGTTGATTCCTGCAAGGTACTCTTTTCTCTCGGCGTCGGGGTTTGTGTCGTCGATCCGCAGTATGCACCTGCCGCCGTACTTGGCCGCATAGTCCCAGTTTATGATGGCCGCCTTTGCGTGGCCTATGTGGGGGTACCCGTTGGGTTCCGGGGGGAAGCGCGTGACGACGGCCCCCTGCTGCGCGCCCTCGAGCTGCGGAAGCCACGCGCCGGGCGCGTCGTCCGCACTTGGCGGCCCGTCCGCATCCGGTTCTGCCTGCGGCGCGCCCGCTTCCCGTCTTGCCGCCTCCAGCATGCTGTCCTGCTCGTCGGCAGGCATGGCGTTTACCTGCGACACCACGTCCGCCACGATTCTCGACACCCTGGGAATCGAGCCGCGGAGATCCTGCCTCGTCCCGAGTATCTTTCCCAGTATGTTCTTGTCCCTGGTCCGGCCGCCGTGCGCCGCGGCGTTCTCCAGCGCCAGGTATGTGATGTGGGCCTTTAGCTGTTCGTCGCTGCCGCCATCGCCGGCGGCGACGGCATTGCTATCAGATTCTGCGCGTGGCTGTTTGGACGGCTGCGGGGACTCTGATTCTGATGACTCTGATGACGGCGGCTCTGATACCATCACTTACACACTTCTCTTTACGACAAAGTCCAGCAGGGCCTCTAGCTCCTTTCTTGCCTTTTTGTTTGGATAGGATGCCAGCTTGCCCCTTGCCCTCTCCGCGTGCCGCATGGCCATCTTCCTTGCCCTCTCCTCCACCCCGAGCTCGCGTACGGCCTCCACTGCGCTGTCGAGCATGGGCCTTGACGCGCGCGGGTTTCCAAACGCGCCTGATATCGTCCTTCGGTGCCTGGTGCCCGACGACGCCTCGATTGCCATCAGTATGGGAAGCGACTTTTTGCCCTCCCTGATGTCGTTTCCCACGGGTTTCTTCGTGACTGACGCGTCGCCCGTCACCCCTATCAGGTCGTCAGTTATCTGGAATGCGATTCCGAGGCTGCGCCCGAACCCCGAGAGGTTCCTGACATCCGACGCCCCCGCGCCGGCGCATACGGCGCCCATCGCGCACGACACGTCAAAGAGGGCCGCGGTCTTTTTGCCTATCATCGTAATGTACTCTTTTTGGGACGGCAGCCTCTTTGCCTCTGCCATTTTAATGTCGAGCATCTGGCCCTCGCACACGTCGACGCACGCCGACGCAAGGCGCGACACGAGCTCGTGCGTCTGCCCCCCTGCCTCGGGCTTGGCGCCTCTCCCCCCGCTCCCCGCAAGCGTCTGGTACGCCTTTGAGAAGAGTATGTCGCCTGCGAGTATGGCCACCGGCACGCCGAACCTCTTGTGGACGGTGGGCACGCCGTGGCGCACGTCGTCATTGTCCATTATGTCGTCGTGAAGCAGGGTAAAGTTGTGGACCATCTCGACTGCCGACGCCGCCCGGCGGGCGTCCGTCGCGCTGCCTCCGAGCATCTGGCAGCTCCTTATCACCATGTAGGGCCTCAGGCGCTTTCCGCCGTGTATGATCAGGTGCCTTGCCGCCCTGTACAGCTCGTCGGGGCTACCGGCCAGGCTCCTTGTCAGGTGCGCGTTCACCGCGCGGGCAGTCGTCTTCATGCCGTGGCCCGCGCCGCCGCCGCCGCTGCTGCCGCCACCCCGCGCCGCCCCCTTCTTCATTATGCGACCAGCCTCCAGGACTCTCTTGGCATGTGGCTTGATATGGCGCCAAATAGCGAGTCTTTTACCTCACCTGTCATCCACGGATCCAGTACTTCTGAGCGCTTTTCGAGCGCCCCGGGGTCGGATCTGTCAAGCATGTACAGGGCCACCAGCATCCACGGGCAGTATGTGCCCGGATTCTCTGCCGCGTCCGCCGCCAGCTGGCCTGCCGACGCGGTGCGGACTCCGTCTATCTCCCCCCTTACCTGCACCACGTCTGACGCGTCGCGTATGGTGCCTACCAGCGTGCCGCATATCTCGTTCTCGGATCCTACGTCCCTGTACGGCACGTGGTACTCGAACTTGTGCAGATAGTCAAACTCGGCCGTAACCCCGAGCTCCTCTGGCATCCTCCTCTGGCATGAGGACACGTAGGTCTCCGACTCGCGCGGGTGGCTTGCAAAGGTGCCGTCCCAGTATCCGGGCCAGAGCATCTTCTCCCCAGCGCGCCGCCCCAGTATCAGGCCGCCGCTCTTCTCCTCGAACAGCAGGGCGGTAAACGCCCTGTGCAGCTTGCCGTCGGGCAGGTGGCACTTGACCTTTTCCTCCATGCCGATGGGGTTGTCGTGCTCGTCGACCAGTATTACGTACTCTGCATGCGGCTTGTCCTCGCCCGCGGCGGTAGTAGTAGCAGTGGCAATCGTGGCGTTCGCGGCTGCAGTCATCCTTGCTTGATCCTCCTCCTCTCCTTGGCCTTGGATGTCGTCCTTTTACTTTTTTTCCTTTTCCCGTCTTTTGCGGCGGTATCGGCCTCGAAGAGCGTCCCCCTGAACCCCTTGGATGACGTCGCCGCCGCCGCGTCGCGTATCCTTTTTGGATGGTTGCCGTTTACGAGCGCTACCTGTATGCCGTATCCTGCAATGCGGGCGGCCTCTGCCACCTTGCGCGCCATTCCGCCCGTCACGTCCATCGCGCCGCTCTCCGGGGATGTGAGCCCCGATGCCGCCGTCCGGCCCGCGCCCGCGGGTATGCGCTCCACCAGCCTCTTTGACTCCATGTCCGTGTAGAGTCCGTCCTCGGCGAGCGCAAATATGCAGAGCCTCGGCCTTGCGATGCGCGCCACATGTGACATTATCTTGTCGCCGGACAGTATGTACGTCTTGGAGCCGTCCCCGTACCATACCGCGTCCCCGTAAGTGACGGGGGTCATCTCCGATGCGGCGGCTATGCCCGCAACCTCCCGCACCCTTGAGGGGATGGGCCTCGGACCCGCCATGAACCCGGAGGGCGCCATCGCGTAGGGCCTCAGGCCGCCCCTGAGCAGCTCCTCGAGGATTATCAGGTTCAGCTGCACCATGGAGTTCTTTACCACCGAGACGCCCTTCGGGTCATAGTCGCGCTCTGCGGTGTGCATGTCGTATTTGACTGACCAGTAGTGTCCAAACGAGCCCCCTCCGTGCACTATGACTGCCGGCTCCTTTATCCTTGCAATCGCCCTTGCCATGGCGGCGATCTTGGGCCTTGACGCGGAGAGCGGTTTTGACTTGTCGGTTATCACAGAGCCCCCCAGTTTTATGAGAATCAATTATGCATCCTCCCTGCGTTCGGTTAAAAAAGTATTCAAGACGTGGTGCATCCGCTGTAGTCTATGCCGGCCGCAAAGCAGTCGTGCCCCCTCGAGGCCAGGTTCGCGGCCGCGCCCGCCATGCCGTCCGGATCCGTAAACGCAATGGCGCAGCCCCCGCCGCCTGCGCCCGTGATCTTGGATCCGTGAGTGAACCCGTCCATCTCGCCTATCATCTCGTCCAGCTTGGCGTTTGAGACGCCTATCCTGCTCAGGTACGACTGGTTGAGCGAGGCCCACCTGCCAAGCGCGGACGCCGTCCCAGCCGCGTCATCCGGCGGCGCCCCCGATACCAGCAGCTTGGTGACGTCTGAGACCAGCCCCGACTCCATCCGGCTCAGCTCCTCGAACTCTTCGGGGTGGCTGTCCCTGAACCCTGAGACCATCCCTACCACCGACTCCGTATTGTGCCTGATTCCAGAGTCGGACACGACGAGCCCGAACCCGGGGCCCCCACTCTGCCGCCTTATTGCGGCCCACCCTGACTTTCTGTCATATGTGATCATCCCGCCAAGGGCCGACGCGGCAGTGTCCGCCCCCGACGCGTTTGGAAACGCCGTCCTCTCGGCCTCTGCTGCCATGCGCATGACGGCGCCCTCGTTGTGCCCGGGGTGTCGCCCCAGGACCCTGAGGGCCGCGGCGGCTCCCGCGACGCAGCACGCCGAGGACGAGCCGAGGCCCGCGCCGGGCGGTATCTCGGACTCTACGTCGAGCGTGATTCCTTCACTACGTCCCGCCATCCTGCAGGCCTCCTTTGCTATGTGGTACAGGGGCCTCAGGACGGGGTCCACGTCCGCCGCGTCGCGGCTGAACGACTCGCACTCCAGCGTGCCCATCTCGGAGGTTATCCGTATGCCGTCTGACTTTGCGGCCCCCACGTGGACGCGCCTGTCTATCGCGCACAGTATGGCGCTCGAGCCGTACACGACAAAGTGCTCGCCGAACAGTATGACCTTGCCGGGCGCGGACGCGACTATCCGCCCGTCGCCACCGTTTGCCCTGACGCCATCCTGCATGCCCATGTCCTGCCGTGTCTTTTTGCGCTATTATTGATGTCGCTCTTCCTCATTTTCCTCCGATGTAGTCATGTCCGCAGCCTTGGCGCTATGGTTATGTTGCTACTATTGCTGCTGCTGTTGTTGTTGCTCCTAAACGATGGCTCGCCCGTAATCATGACGCGTGCGTTCGCGCCGACGCCGCGGGGCTACTCTATTTCTTCCTCGTTTGCCTTTGTCTCAAAGTCGTCTATCTCAAAGCCCACCGGATCGTTCTCGCCGATCTCGCCGCGCTCTATCATGATCTGGCGCACAAGCAGCCAGTATATGGTGGCCAGCGCCTTGCGCCCCCTGTTGTTTGCGGGTATTATCAGGTCTAGATCCGACGTGATGTTGTCGGTGTTTGCAATCCCGATGACGGGGATTCCGGCGTTCTTGGCCTCCGTTACGGCCTGCTCGTCCATCTGGGGGTCCGAGACGAGCACGAGCTTGGGCTCGATATAGTACGGCAGCGACGGGTTTGTCAGCGTGCCCGGCATGAACCTTCCGGTCAGCATCTTTGAGTTGAGCCTGCCGCAGAACTTTTCGATGGGCGTCGTGGCGTACTGCCTTGCAGAGCACACTATGAGGTTCTCTGCCCCGATCCTGTTGATGAACTTGGCCGCCGTCTTTACCCTCTCAAACGTCATGTCCAGGTCAAGCATGTAGAGGCCGTCGGTGCTGGCCTTTGTGATGAACTGCCTCATGAACTTTGTCTTTACCTGCGTCCCGACCCTGATTCCGGTTACGAGTATCTTTTTCTGTATGTCGGTGGTCTCCGGGGGCTGCTGCGGTGACGATGGTTCTGCCTCCGGGGGCTGCTGCTGTTGCTGGCTACTCATGGATTTCACAACTCTGCCATGCCTTGTATTAAATCATGCTCCGTGCCGTCGCCGTCGCCGCCGTCCCGTGACTCTGCAATCCTGAGCAGCTCGTTGAGCTTTGCCACCCTCTCGCCGCCTACCACCCCGACCTTGAGCATCTTTGATCCCGTCGCTATCCCTATGTGCGAGATGTGCGACTCGGTGGACTCCCCGGAGCGGTGGGACGTCACTAGGCCGATGCCGTTTCTGGCGCCCGCGGCGGCAAACTCGAGCGCGTCATATAGCCCGCCCGCTTGGTTGACCTTTAGTATGGCCGCGTTGCAGGATCCGCCGCGCGCCGCCCTCTCAAGTATGGCCGCGTTCGTAACGGTGAGGTCGTCGCCCGTGACCAGCACGTCTGGAAAGCGCGCCCTTATCTGCGCCATGTCCTCAAACGCCTCCTCATGTACGGCGTCCTCCGCGTATATCAGCTTGAACCTGGATATCAAGTCCGACGCAAACTCGATCTGCTCCCCCGCGTCGTTCTCAAAGCCGGCCCTGTCGTACACGTACCTTGACCTTGACGCGTCCCACTGGGTGGACGATGCAAAGTCGACGCCAAGCGAGACCTCCCTGCCGAGCGTAAACCCGAGGTTCTCGCATGCCCTGGCGGCGGCCTGCAGCGCCTTTTCGTTGTCGAGTCTGGGGGCCCATCCGCCCTCGTCGCCCTTTCCGCCCGAAAAGCCGGGGTCCGACTCCTGCAGGATCCGGCGCAGCTCCGAGTGCACCTCGAGGTTTGTCCGTATGGCGTCCTGTACGGTGTCCGAGCCCGTGGCGCAGATCAGTATCTCCTGTATGTCCGGCGTCCCGGGCCCCGCGTGCGCCCCCCCGCCCAGTATGTTTCCAAGCGGGAACGGGAATCTGTACCGCCTTGCAGGTGGCGCCGACGGCAAGGCGGACGCCAGCGGCTCCTGCTCCCCCAGAAACCTGTAGAGCGGCTTGCCGGCCGACTTGGCCGCGGACTCGGCTGCCGCTATGCTCAGCGCAAAGGCAAGGCTGCCGCCCATCTTGGGGTACCCCGGTTCGGGGTCGATCTCCCTGATTACCTTGTTCATGGCACCCACGTCCCCGGGGTCCGCGCCAGTTATCCTGCCGGCGTTGTCGCTGAGCACCTGGAGGCTCGCGGCCACGCCGCCCTCCGGAAAGCTTGCCGTCTCGTGTATCCCGACGCTTGCGCCGGAGGGGGCCGCGGCCCTGCCCGTGTGTGTGCCGTCAGTAGTGATGTCGACCTCTATGGTGGGACTGCCCCTGCTGTTGTATACGAGACGGCCCCTCACCGCCGTTATGGCAGGCATTACTCCATCTCTGTCTGGATCTCTGTCTTCCGCCTGTGCATGGCCTCGTAGAACGGAATTATCTGCTGGATTGTCTCCACGGTGGTTAGTAGCATCCTCCTGCAACAGTACCTCTCAATGCCGAGCTCGTCTAGTATCTTGTCGGGACTTCCTCCTACCGACTGCTGGCTCTTTTCCTGATATTCGTCAAACTTGTCTGATATCAGGTTCCCGCACGTAAAACACCTGACGGGAACAAGCATACGGCCGAGACCGACCAAGGATTATAAAAACCATGCAAGGGCCTTTCCTTGCGGGCGTTGCCCAGCCTGGCCAAAGGCGCTAGCTTGAGGGGCTAGTCTCTCAGGAGTTCGTGGGTTCAAATCCCATCGCCCGCACCACATCATCCTGCATATAGGCTGCCGCCGCGTCCGCGCCCGGCACACACAGTATTCGCGCGTGCAAAAATATACGATTCATAAGCCGTTTTGCGCAATCCGGTGCAATGCGTGAATGGATGTTTGAGATACGGTCGCGTCCGTTCGTACTGCTTGCCGTCCTGCTTGCGGCGGTCTCGCTTGCGGTGTACGGCGGGGCGACCGCGCCGCTTGACGAGGCGGTGCAGTCCGCTCTGTATCACGCTGTGGGCGACCCCGCACTCGACGGAGTAATGCAGTACGTCACGGAGGCCGGCGACGTGTTCAACATGATGGTCTTTGCGATTGTGATACTGCTGATTCCGCGCACGAGGCGCATCGGGATCACCATAATGATACTGATCGTGATCTCCACCCTGCTTGCGGGGTACGTAAAGTGCGGGGTGGACAGGAACGGCCCCGAGTACGAGTTTGAGGGCGTCCCGTTCCCGGTCAGCATAAGCAGGGACACCTTTGCGCTGTTCTGCGAGGGGAGCATTGCCGCGTCGTATCCCGCGGGGCACGCGGCGCGGGCAATGGCGCTTGCCGCCGTCCTGGGGTATGCCCTGTCCGGCCGCTTCCCGCGCGGGGCGTACCTGATACTGCTGTATCCCGCGCTGATGTCTGTAAGCCGCGTCTATGTCATGCAGCACTACCTGATGGACGTAGTGGGCGGCGTTATAATGGGCGCCATGCTTGCCGGCGTGCTGATGCACAAGACAAAGCTGTACCGCATGTTTGAGGGGAAAAGGAGCGGCGGCGCGGACAGCCGCGGCGGTTCTGATGTCGCCCCTAGTGGCCCTGCGCGCGGGGATCGGCCCGCCTAGGTTCGGGGCCGCGCGCTAGTCCCCGAATCCCAGATCCTCAAGCGCCTTGCTGCCTATCAGAACTATGGCGTAGTGGCCTTCGTCGTGGTGGTACGTCCAGTATTTGATGTCGCGCGTCTCGTTTATCTGCCGCAGCCCGTGCGTCACGGCGGTCGTCACGGCATAGCCTATCCTCTTTGCCAGCTTGGAGTTGGCCTTTGGCATCAACACCCTGAAGCCCCCCTTTCTGCCCTTGAATCCGAGGCGCACCATGTCCTCTGCCGCCTCCGCGGCGCCCCCCTCGTCCTTTACGTCGTACGTCTTGGACACGGGCACGTCCCTCGGGTGGAACTCCATGGGGCGCGTTGCAGTCCGCGCTATAATAAGAAGAGTCCGCGGCCCCCAAGCGGCATCTCTTCGCGCGGCACTATGCTCCGATCTCGTGCGCCATGGTCTCAAACGCGCCCCGGACTGTGTGCACCTCTGATATGACGTTGTGCGTCACGCCCGCCTTTCTGAGCTCGTCTGCCGTAAACGGGCCGATTGCAACCACGGCCGTGCGGGCCAGCCTCTCCGTAAGTTCGTCCGCGCCAAAGTCCTTTGACATTATCTCCGTGAACCCCCTCACGGATGACGCGCTCGTAAACACGATTCCGTCTATCATGCCCCCTGCAAATTCGGCCCTGAACCCGTTCCACGCGGTAGTGTCGGAGAACGCGCACACGTCGTACAGGTGCAGCTCCACCACGTCAAGCCCAATTTTTTCGAGCAGCTCCCTTAGGAATGGCGTGGATGCGCCGCTCCGCGGCACTATGGCCTTGCGGCCTACCGCGTTCAGTCTTGTGAACAGCTCGCCCACCCCGACTGACGAGTACGTCTTTGGGGGCATCTCGTTGACCCTTATCCCCTCCGACTCGAGCGAGTCGCGCGTCTTCGGGCCCACCGCGACAACTGTCATGTTTGCGACTGCGAGCCTGAGCCTCTCGTATGCGGATCCGGGCCGTGAGGCGGATCCGTCGCCTTTGTCCAGCCTGCGCGCGGTATCGAAGAGCAGCCTAACCGCCTTTGAGCTCATGAATACGGCATATTCCGGCGACTCTGCTGCCGCGGCGTCAAGGAACTCGTTTACTATCTTGTCGCCCCTGCTGACAAGCTGTATGGTGGGCAGGGCGTGCGCCCTGATGCCCCTGCCGCGGGACATCTCCAGAAACTCGGCCACGTCATCCGGCGAGCGGGTTATCGCAATAGTCTTTTGCTGCGACGACGACTGCGCGCTGTCGGCCGCAGGCTGGCCGTCCCGGCTCATCAGTCCTCCCTCCACCCTATCTGGCCTGCGAGCCCGACTACGCTTCCTATGATTATGTTGGCCGGCGGCCTGACCCCCGCCCTCTTTACTCTTGATGGTATGTTGGAGAGGCTGCCTGTTATGGTCCTGTGCTTTGGCGTGGTGCCGTCCTGTATCACCGCCACGGGCGTCTTTGGATCCATTCCGCCTGCGACCAGCTCGTCGCATATGGCGCCGATTCTTGAGAGCCCCATCATCACCACTATGGTGTCGACTGACTTTGCAAGGCGCCTCCACTTTACGGCCTCCCTCTTCTTCTCCGGATCCTCGTGGCCCGTGACAAATACCACGGACGACGAGTGCTTTCTGTGCGTGAGCGGTATACCAGAGTACGTGGCCGATCCGATGCCCGACGTGACGCCGGGCACTATCTCGTACCTTATGCCGTTGCGCCTGAGGAACTCTGCCTCCTCGCCGCCCCTCCCGAACATTACCGGGTCGCCGCCCTTCAGCCGGACTATGCGCCTCTTCCTCCTGGCATGCCTCAGCATCGCCTCGTTCGTGTCGTTCTGGTGGGTTGTCGGGTCGCCGACTGCGCGGCCCACGTATTCCTTCTCCGCGGACTTTGGCGCCATGTTCAGGATCTTTCTGCTTACAAGCCTGTCGTACAGTACGACGTCGGCCTTTTGCAGCAGCTCGACTGCGCGTACGGTTATCAGCTTGGGGTCGCCGGGGCCCGCCCCCACCAGGTAGACGGTGCCCGTGTTTCCGCTCTTCTTTGCTCTCACCCTCGGTTCCACTCTGCTAGCCCCTCCCTCCATTTTAACCCAAGTCTGGAGACGCCCTTTTCCATCATCTCCATGCCGGCCCGCCTTCCGGCGTCTGCAGCGGCGGCAGGGTCCTGCCCCCTCCCCGTCACGTCCACGGTAATGGAGTCCCTGCCGTCGATGGAAAACGCGTCGGCCCTGATTGCAATGCCGTCCCCGGTGTGGCGGGCCAGGGCGCCTACCGGGAACCTGCACCCCGAGCCCACCGCGTCTGACAGGGCCCGCTCCGCGTCGGCTTCGGCCCTGGAGCCTGCGTGCTCTATTTCCCGGAGCATCGCCGCGGTGTCCGCGTCCCCCGCCCTCGATATGACTGCAAGGGCGCCCTGCCCCGGCGAGGGCAGAAAGCCGTCTAGTGGCAGTACGGAGTACCTTGCGTCAAGGTTCAGCCTCGCAACTCCCGCGTATGCCAGGACGACCCCGTCCACTGCAGCGGCCGCCCTGCCGTTGCCGCCGCCGTTGCCATTGTTGTTACTGCTACTGCCGCCCCCACGTATCTTTCCTATTCGCGTCTCCACGTTTCCCCGGATGGGCTTGACCACCACGTCTGGGCGCGCCCTTGAGATCTGGACTGCCCGCCTCAGGCTGCTTGTCCCTATGACGGCGCCCGGGCGCATCTCCTCGAGGGTGCTGCCGTCTGCCGTTATCAGCACGTCCTCCGGCCTCTCGCGCTCCGGGACGCACGCCAGCTCAAGCCCGTCGGGAAGCTCGGACGGCACGTCCTTCATGCTGTGCACCGCAAAGTCCGCCCTGCCGTCTGCGACTGCCCTGTCCACCTCCTTTTCGAATATGCCCTTCTGGTCTATGGCAAAGAGGGGGCGCGCATCCGTGTCGCCCCTCGTGGTTATGGTGGTTATCTCATATGACGTGCCGGGGTTAGTTTTTTCAAGCCGCTCTACCACCGCGCCCGCCTGGGCAAGCGAGAGGCGGCTGCCGCGCGCGGCTACCACATATTTTGTCTTTCCTGTCGTCGCCGACCCACCTGCGCCCTCGTCCGCGTCAGTCTTTTCCATTGTCCCTTACCGCCCTAAGCCCCGCCCCGTACGCGTCAGCGACGCGCTCGACGTCCCTGCTGCCGTGGGCGTCTGACAAGAACGCGACCTCAAACTGCGATGGGGCCACGAACACCCTCTTTTTGAGCATAGTCCTGCACAGTATCTGGAATTTTTCCCTGTTGCACCTGAGCGCGTCGGCGCTGCTGCCCACCTTGCGCTGGTCCGTAAAGAACACCTGCATCATGGATCCGACGCGGTTTGTCACGTGCGGTATTCCGTATGACGACGCGGCGTCCTCCACCGCGTCTGCTATGTGCCTCGAGTTTCTGTCGAGCCTCTCGTACATGGCGCCCCCAAGTCTGTCCATGACCCTTAGTGACGCGACGGCGGCGCTGACTGCAAGCGGGTTTCCAGCAAAGGTGCTTGCCTGGTATACGGGGCCCGACGGCGCAAGCTCCCGCATTATCCTTTTTTTGCCCCCGACTGCCGCGATCCCAAACCCGTTGCTCATGGCCTTTGCCATGGTGGTGATGTCGGGGCTCACGTTGTAGTGCTGCTGGGCCCCGCCGGGCGCGACCCGAAAGCCGGTCACGACCTCGTCGAACGCCAGCAGTATGCCGTTGTCCCTTGTAACCTTGCGCAGCCTCCTTAGGAACCCCGGCTCTGGGGGTATCAGCCCCATATTTGCCATTACGGGCTCCACTATAACGCAGGCAATCTCGTCGGCGTGCCTCTCGATGATGCTCTCTGCTGCCCCTGAATCGTTGTACTCCGCCACCATGGTGTCCCTTGACACGCTCTTTGGCACGCCCGCGGACGCGGGCACCCCGTAGTGGGCGGCGCCAGAACCTGCGCCCACCAGCACGGAGTCGTGCGCCCCGTGGTAGCAGCCCTCGAACTTTAGCACCTTGCTGCGCCCCGTGTAGCCCCTTGCAAGGCGCACCGCGGTCATCGTCGCCTCGCCACCCGTGTTTACGAGCCGGACCATCTCCACTGACGGGTATCTTGATATGATCATCTCTGCAAGCTCCGACTCCGCGTCCGTGGGGGCGCAGTAGAGGGTACCGCGCCCGAGCTGGGCCTCGACTGCCCTTATGATCTCTTTTCTGCGGTGCCCTAGAAGGAGGGCCCCGTACCCACAGCACATGTCGGTGATCTTCTTCCCGTCGGCGTCCCACATGTGGCACCCGTCGGCCCTTTTTACAAAGAACGGGTAGGGTTCAAAGTAGCGCACCGGGCTGGTCACGCCGGACGGCATGATTTTTTTCGCCCTCTCAAACAGGGCCGCCGACCTTTCTGCCATGCGCTGCGTGCGGTGCCGCTCTATTAATTTCTAGTAGGAGGGCGCGTACCGGGGCGGGCGCCGCGGCGCGCGGCGCCGTCACTGCCGCCGCCGTTGTCGCCGTTGCCGCCACCGCTGCATACTTTCCGCGCCCGGAACCTGCGCCTTGCCAGTACGGCCGCGGCCATTGTCCCTGCAAAGGGGGCGGTCCAGTACAGCCACAGGTCGGCCACTGCGCCCGAGAGCACGGCGGGGGCAAGCGCCCTTGCGGGGTTCATGGACGCGCCCGACACGTTTCCCATGAGCAGTATGTCGAGCGCCACAATGCCCCCTATGGCCGCGCCGCCGAACCCACGGAGGCCCTTTGTGTACACCACGTATAATATGACACCCATCAGCATGGCCGACGCCAGCACCTCTGTCGGAAACGTCACGACGGTAGGCAGGTCGCGGTTCGGGGCGTTTGCGCCAAGGTTGGCCTCCGTCCCTATGAAGGCCATGACAAACAGCGAGCCGAGCACGGCACCTATCATCTCGGCCGACAGGTACCACGCCAGCTGGCCCCTCTTCGTGTGCCCGGTCACGTAATACGCGATAGTCACGGCTGGGTTGAAGTGGGCAAGCGACACCTTTCCGAACAGGCCCACGCATATGACCAGCGCGACAAAGGGCCCCGCGGCCGCGATGTACAGCCCGTAGCCTCCCCCCGTCTGGGCGTCATACACGATGGTGCCCGTCGCAAGCACCACGAGGACAAAGGTGCCCACCAGCTCCGCTGCAAATATCTGCGCCCCGGTGTATCCTGCCATTGCAGTCACCCCGGGGTTCCGCGGCGCCCTCTGCTGCGGGTTCCTGCCGCCGTGCGCACGCGTGCCATGTACAGCCCCGCCGCCCCCGCTACTCTCCGCCCGTCTCGTCTATGAGCGCTTGGACCCTGTCCCTTATCTGGTCCCGTATGGCCCTGATCTGCTCTGCATCCATGTCCTTTGGGTCGTCGATCTTCCAGTCCGCCACGCCTCCCACGAACAGGGCCGGGCACGCCTCCCTGTCCATGCACCCCATGTTTATGACCGTCGATCCCGCAAGCATCTCCAGCGTTACCTCCTTTGGGGCCTGCCCTGAGATGTCGATCCCGACCTCCCGCATGGCCCTGACTGCCGCGGGGCTCACCCTGGCGCCGGGCCTGGTCCCGGCGCTCTGCACCCTGATGTGGGGCGCCATCTCCCTCAGGAAGCCCTCCGCCATCTGGCTTCGGGCGGAGTTCTCCACGCACACGAACAATACTGTCTTCCTATCCGCATCGTCAGGGGAGCACATATGTTAATATAAACAGTGATTCATATAAATCTAGATTAATATGAATGGGCAGTCCGATGATAATGATGTCGCCGGCAGCGTTCCGGCCGCCGCCGCCGGCAACAGCAGCGCGTGGCTTCTCCGGTGCATATGCGACGAGACGCGCTTTTCAATGCTGGAGATGATGCTGCGGGACCGCAGTGGGGTGTCCGTGGGATGGCTTGCCTCGTCGCTTGGGAGGGACCAGCCTTTGATATCCCACCACCTCAGGAGGCTCAGGGAGTGCGGGATCGTAACGTCAAGGCAGGACGGCAAGAGGGCGATGTACCGCATATCGAGCCCGAGGCTTGCCGACCTGATAGCCGAGATTGCCGAGGCCGGGCGGGAGATGCCGAACCTGTGCGCCGGCGGGCCCGGCGCGTGCGGTAGCCGTGATGATAGTTATGGTGGCAGTGATGGCGGCAGCGGCGGCGGGCCGGAACGGTGCGAGTGCTAGGCGTGACGTCCGCGCGCTAACGCGGCGCTCTGGACACACTCTGATGTCATATTGAAGAATATCGGCCCTGACGCGCCCGACTTTTTTCAAATTATTAAGCGCGTCATATCTCGATGCGGCCGCCGTTGCAGCCGGTGACTACGTCGCCGTGCCAGTACCTGAAGTAACCGCCGCGCTCCGTATGTATGGGGATCACCCTCTTGGCGCCTGACTCCTTTACCACCCTCTTGATCTGGTCGCCCGTGCCGTGGCCCGACACGTGCAGCGTGTTCCAGGACTTTTCGCCCTCGATCAGCCCAAAGTGGCGGAGCCACCGCCTGATGCGCTCGTGGTCCAGTTCCATCTCGTCGCTGAACGGCTCGGTTGACGAGTGTATGTACGAGGAGCCCTTTTTCGGCCTGATGTCGACGAGCTGCTGCAGCCTAAAGTCGCTGCAGTACAGGACGTACCTCTTCTGGCCGCGTCCAACGTCCCTGTACGTCACGCGCCCTATGTCGTTGTCGCTTATGAGGTCCTTCTCCCACCCGTTGCCGTAGTCCTTCATCAGCAGGCTGCTGTCCCACGCGGTATCTCCGGCGCCCGCGAGTCCCTTGCCCATCCTAGGCACGAACAGCCTGAGGTTCGGGTCGCCGAGCCCGGGGTAGGCACCCCTGCAACCCCTGGACTTTTCAAACAGCTTCAGGAGATATGCCTGCTTGAAGTCGATCGCCATCTCCCTGTCTGACGCGACTGCCGCGTTGTACATGGAGAGGAACCTGTCCAGGTCCCGCACGGGATACGATACGACTGCCAGGCCGTCGGTGCCCCGTACGATCTCGGCCGCGTCATCCTCCACGCCCTGCTCCGTGGGCGACGACCGGACGTCGACGCGCGTGCCCTCGCACAGCATATAGTCAAGCCCCGCCCTGCCGCACCTCTTCACGAACTTTTCCGTCTCGCCGCCGCGCCTGCCGTGGAACCTCAGGTCCCCGGTGTATCCGATTGAGCCTGCCGACGTGTGTATGATAAACGCGCAGGCGCCGGGCAGCGAGTGGTCTACAGGCAGGGCCTCGAACTCTATGGAGTCTATCTTGTATCTCTTGTACGGCCTTGTGACGTTTATGGCGCGCTCGCTCTCCTCCCTGTGTCTTTCGCTAGTGGCCCAGCTTTCTTCCCCCTTGCTGTTGGTGTACGTCCTGAACGACTCCTTGTACCTGACAAGCTCGTCCTCTCCGCCGCCGCCCCCCGTATCCTGGAGCGCCTGCATGATGATCTTTGTGGCCTCTGTGCAGTATATCGGAATGTCCGGCCTCAGGTAGTGCACGTACTGGCAGTGGTCTACGTGCGCGTGGGTCAAGAGCACTCCGTCCACACCGTTGTCCGTTCTGCTGTCCTTCTCAAACCACCCCTTTGGATCGGGCCCGCGCGAGAAGTGCTTCGTATAGTCCTGCCTGTAAATCCCGTTTATGTCGGGCAGCAGCTTGAACTCGAATAGGTCGGCAAGCGAGCTGTGCTTTCTTGGTGGCATCATCATGTCGTAGTACCGGCCGTGCAGCCCCATCTGCATGCCAAAGTCCAGGAATACTCTCGTCCCCTTGTCCTCAAGCAGGAACTTGTTGCCCCCTATCTCGTTCATACCCCCGTAGAACGTGATCCTCGGCCCCTTCCCCGGCATGCGGGCCATGACGCCTTGTCGCTAATAAGGTTGAGCGGCGGTACGCCACAGCGAAGCATCAGGGACTATAACCCGGCAAGGCTGCGACGTCCGTCACTGCGCCTTCTATCCGTGCTAATGATTGGTGTATGGTGGCAGTGACAATGGCGGCAGCGTCTGGCGGCCTCCACCTCACCCCCTGCATCATTCCGGGTGGTACTTGCCGCTTACGATATAGTTTACAGCCCTTTCCATGTACATTGCGTGGTCGGCCACCCTCTCCAGGTATCCGAGCAGCAGGGCCTCGGCAAGGGCGCACTTTGTGTCGGCGCCCGACGACACCAGCATGGGCAGCCTCTCCTTGTAGAGCTTGTCCACGTACTCTTCGTTTATCTGTATCATGCTTGCCTTGCTCGTGTCAAGCAGCGCAAACGAGTGCAGCGCGTCCTTTGTCATCTGGAGCGTCTCGTTTGAGGCCTGGTAGAGCCACTCGTTGTTGCACGATGAGATGTCGCCGAACTTGTCCCTGACAAGCGTGATGTCGTACGCGTAGCGCCCGAACCGGTGGAACGCGTACGATATCTCTATTGAGGATCTGATGAACCTAAAGTCCGATGCCATGGGCTGGAACTTTAGCATCGTGGTGAATATGAGGTCGCCCACCTCGCGGTACCTCGCGGTGATCCTCTCGGAGAGCTCCCTGACCTCCTCTATGGGGTTTGTCCCCCTGAGGTACGAGTTGATTGCGGTCTCCAGGCTCTGTATGGCAAGATCCCCCATCTCCGACATAGACGCGGAGAGCTGCTGCAGGTTGGGATCCATCAGCCTTGCCATTGGCATGATAACGGCACGCTGATACTTTAATCGTGCGCGCTTTGAGAGTGCGGCAGGACGTTCTGCTGAAGTCTGGCGCCGCAGTCGCGCCGTATGTCATCCTGCATCGTTTGCGATGGTGCTGGCATGCGGCCAACGGCCGAGATGACATGTGCCCCGGCTGCGCCTTCCGATAAATCCGGGAGTCTTTTCTGTAGGCCATTTCGTGAATCCTCTTGCGCGCGTCCTTGAGCATGGCATCGCGCGGCAGTATTCGCATTCGAATTTGCGCGCAGGGATTGCCGATCCCGTCCCGGAACCCGGGCCGGCGACGCTGCTGGCATTTAGGTGGGACGCCCGCTTAGCCGAACTGGCCCTCTACGTACTTTGCCGTAAGCTCGTTCTTTGGGTTGTGGAAGATGTCGTCGGTTTTGTTGTGCTCTATGAGGTCGCCCAAATACATGAACGCCGTATAGTCAGAGCACCTGATGGCCTGCTGCATGTTGTGCGTCACTATAATGATACAGTACTCGCTTGAGAGGTCGCTTATCGTCTCCTCTATCTTCTGGGTCGCTATTGGGTCCAGCGCGGACGCCGGCTCGTCCATGAGCAGCACCTCCGGCTGTATTGCAAGGGCCCTTGCGATGCACAGCCTCTGCTGCTGGCCGCCTGACAGCTCGATTGCCGGCTTGCGGAGGTCGCCGCTCACCTCGTCCCACAGGTACGCCATCTTGAGGCAGTCCTCCACGATCTCGTCGAGTATGGCCCTGTCCCTTACGCCGTTGAGCCTGACGCCGGACACGACGTTGTCGTATATGGACATCGTGGGGAACGGGTTTGGCTTTTGGAACACCATCCCGACCTTTCTCCTGTGGTATATGGGGTCTATCGAGTCGTCGTACAGGTCCGTCTTGTCTATCATGACCCTGCCCTCGACCCGGGATCCCGGCGTCATGTCGTGCATGCGGTTCAGGCAGCGCAGGAACGTCGTCTTTCCGCACCCCGACGGGCCTATCAGCGACGTGATGGAGTTCTCCGGAAAGCTCAGGCTGATGTCCTTTACGGCCCTGACGTCGCCGTAGTATACGTTGACGTTCTCTGCCACCATCTTAAAGCGCTTGTTTGCAAAGACGTCGCCCTGCCCCTCGTCGCTTGGCGCCTGCTTTTGCGGCTCGGCCGTTATGATGTTGCTCATAACTATGTCCTGCCTCCCGTCATGTTTGGCAATAAACCTTTGCGCGATCTCTTGCCGCCGCCGGCCCTTCTACCCTGGAAGTAGTACCGCACGCCGACGTGTATTGCCAGTATTATAATCACCAGGACCAGGGCGGCCCCCCACCCGGCAAGCCTGGCCTCCTCGTACGGCAGCAGCGAAAAGCGCCATATGCGCAGGGGCAGCGCGTCCATGGGCGCGTCAAGCGACGAGAAGAACTGGCTGCTTCCAAGTATAGTCATTATGAGCGGGGCCGTCTCGCCGCCTATCCTCGACACGGACAGCAGTACGCCGGTCAGGAGCCCGCGCTTTGCCGTCGCAAGCACTATGCGGAACGCGATCGTGGCCTTCTTGAGGCCCAGCGCCGTGCCCGCCTCCCTGTAGGTCCAGGGCACCATCTTGAGCTGCTCCTCCGTGGCCCTTGCGACTATGGGGAACATGATCAGCGAGAGCGCAAAGGCGCCGGCCCATATGGAAAAGTGCCCCAGCAGCAGGACGATAGCCAAAAACGCGAACAGCCCGAGCACGATGGACGGCACCTCCATGAACACGTCAAGCAGGAACCTCATCTGCTTTGCCAGCCTGCCGCCGCTGCCCACCTCTGAGAGGTACACGCCGGCGCCGATCCCTATCGGTATGCCTATCAGAGACGAGAGCCCGATGATGATTATGGTGCCCTGTATGGCGGGCCCCACGTTTATCGTGCCCGCGCCTATGGCCCCCGGCTCCTTTGTGAAAAAGTCGACTGAGAGGGCGGGGGCCCCTCCCACTATGAGCTGCCCGAGTATCCAGAAGAGCGGCACTATGGCGATTATGGCGCACGCCGTGATCCCGCCCACCATTATGCGGTCCACCTTGAGCCTGCTGCCCACGTTTGACTTGAACATGGCCCTGATCTCGGCCCGTCGCTGGCTTCTGGGCGTGGCCGCTGCCGCCGTCCCGGCCGGTGACCGGGCACCGCCGCTGTCGCCGGTCAATTCCTGATCGCGCCCTCCCTCACCTTTAGCATCTTGGTTACGATATAGTGCGCTATCACGTTTACCGCCATGGCCACGAGGAGCAGGACGAGCCCGATCCCTATGAGCGCCGGCAGGTGTATGGACGCGGGCGACGCCTCGATGAACTCGTTTGCTATTATGCTCGACATGGTCTGGCTGGGATGGAACAGCGACTGGGGTATGGCGGCCGCCCCTATCGTGTTTCCTATCAGCATCGTCACCGCCATCGTCTCCCCGATGGCCCTGCCCAGGCCCAGTATGGACGCGCCCATAAGCCCCGCCTTCGAGTACGGGAAGACCGCCAGCCTGAACATCTCCCACGTGGTGCTTCCCAGCATGTATGCGGCCTCCTTCTGCTGCTGGGGCACGGCCATCATCACCTCCCTTGAGACCGCGGATATGGTGGGTATGATCATTATGGCCAGTATGATACTGGCCGAAAGCACGTCGAGCCCGAACGGGGCCCCGGAGAACAGGAATATCGAGTCGCCGAACGCGTCGTGCAGCGGCTCCTCTATCCAGTCCCTAAAGTATATCCTGAATATGAACAGGCCCCACAGGCCGTACACCACGCTTGGCACCGCCTCGAGCAGCTCGATTAGGTACCCCATGGGCTGGCCGATCCTCCTTGGGACGATCATGACGAACATCGCTATGCCGATGCTCAGCGGCAGCGCTATCGTCATGGCGATTGCCGACGTGATCAGCGTCCCCAGTATGTACGGCAGGGCCCCGTACGACTCGCGGCCCTCCACCGCGTTCCAGTCCGTTCCGGTGATAAAGCCCACCACCCCCTCCTCCTGCCAGACCGGCCCGGACTCCCATCCGAGCTGCAGCACCATGATCAGTATGATCGCGAGGACGTAGACGCCCGCGAGGGCTGTTCCCACCTTGAACAGCTTGTCCACGAGCGGGGGCCGCCCCTCCCGCGCAATCCTGCCCTTGAGGCGGTCCTTCTGCATGTAACAACGGGCGCGCCTGGGGATATCTGCCATTGAGCTATAGTCTATGGTCTTACCGTACGCAGCCATATTCTATATAGTATATTTTAACGAGCGGCATAGTCCCGCTGTTTTGTGATGGAGCGGCCGTGTCCCCCGCGTGCGTGGCGGCCCGCAGCGCGCGGTGACGGTGCGGTGGTGGCAGTGACGACAGCGGCAGCGGCACTGATCGCGGAGGTGGCGCGCGGGCCGTGCTAGGGGCAGTGGCAGGCTCCGCCGAGGAGCTTGTCATACTGGGGGCAGCGGCACTTGCGATCGGCTTTGTGGGGGGAATGGTGGGGCTGGTGCTTGGCGTCGTGCGCTATCCCATAATCCTGGGCGCAGAGTCCTCTGCGTTTGTGGCGGCCGGCACGAACATAGGGGTCAGCACGGCGGGCGCGGTATCTGGCGCGGTCGGGCACCTCCGCTCAAACCGCTTCCACCTGAGGGTATTTTCCATAATGGCGGTCACGGGCGCGGCCGGCGGCTTTGCAGGCAGCTTTGCCACGTCGGCCGTCCCGGCGTACGCGCTTCTGGGGCTGGTGCTGTGCATAGTGTGCTACGAGTCGTACTCCCTTGCGCGCCCAGGCAGGGGGGCCGGGGCGGCGGACTCGCGCGGCAGCGCCGCTGAGCCGGGCGGTGCCTCCGCGGCCGATTCGGATTCGGACGGCGCAATTCTCTCAAGGTCCCGGATTGCAAAGGAGGCGTCGATAGGGCTGGGGGTCGGCCTGCTGGGGGGCATGGTGGGGCTCGTGCTTGGGAGCGTCAGGCTGCCTGCGATGATGCGCATCCTGCGCATGCGCCCGCGGGTGGCGGTTGGGACGAACCTTGCCGCGTCGGCCGTCATGGGCGCCGCGGCCGTCGCGGGGCACCTCATAAACGGGGGCATCAGCATCCCGATGCTTGCGGTCATGGCCCCGGCCGCGATGGTGGGGGCGTATGCGGGCTCCCGGTTCACGGGGCGCTTTGATGACGGCACGCTAAAGCGCGTGATAGGCGTGGTCCTTGCGGGCGTGGCCTTGTTCCTTGCGGCGCGGCTTGCCGCGTCGCTCCAGCTTGCCTGACTGCGGGGGGCCGCGGGCTTCTTTGCGACGGCGGCCGCACGTGATAGACCCTGGCGTGCCGGTGCCGGCCCTGCGCACGCGCGTTATATGGCGAGCGCCCCCATCCTGTCATCCGAGCCAAAAAACAAAAAATTATTGCTGTTGTCGCGTCTAGCCGTACGTCACTATTCGACTATTATGATTCCCTCTTGAATCAAAAACTGCAGGGCGCCTATCAGGTCAGCGTCTGATATGCCCCCCTCCGCATAGTATCCGAAGAGGGTCTTTACCCACGACGGGATGAGTTCCCCGTCGCCGCTGTCTGACCCTGCCGGCCCTGCTGCAACGCTGGTCGGCCCCGTGTATACGGGCTGTCCCTGGTATGTGATCTTGGAGAGTCCCTCCAGTCCGATGTTCTGCACGGGTGCCGAGATCGGCACGTACAGGAGGTCCGCGTTGTACTGCTGCCCGTCGGTGATTATCCACGCGATGAGGTTTGCCACCTCCTTTGCGTGGTCGTAGTCCCTGACCGAGCCGTCGAGATCCGGGTGCACAATCAGGTACGAAAAGCTCGTAATCGGGTACGAGTTCTCGCCCGGTGCCGCAAGCAGGTCGACTCCCCTCCAGCTCTCGTGAGCCCCTGGGAGCGTCGGCGCCGCCCCGCCCGATGCGGCCGACGCGCTGTCCAGCGTCGGCATCACAAAGCCGGTCCTGTCGCCGTTCTGGATTGCCGCCACCGTCGTGTCTTCCTGGAACGCGTATGCAAGCGTGATGTAGCCGATTGCGCCCTCGTTGGTCTTTACCAGTGCGGCGACGCCCTCGTTTCCGGGCGCGCCAAATCCTGTGCGCCACTGGACGCTCTTGCCTGCCCCGACCTCTTCCTCCCATTCCGGGCACACCTTTGTCAGGTAGCTGGTAAAGGCGAACGTCGTTCCGGAGCCGTCGGATCTCTGCGCCACAAACACGTTCTTCTCAGGCAGGCTTACGCCCGGGTTGTGCTCTGTTATCCTTGGATCGTTCCATTCTGTGATCTCTCCGAGGTAGATGCCGCAGAGCGCCTCCTCTGTCAGCTTCAGTCCAGTATCCACCCCTGGCAGGTTGTACGCCAGTGATATGGCCCCGATCATCTCCGGTATGGTGATTGATCCGGGGGCTAGCTCGTACTCAGAGTCCCTGAGCGGCGCGTCTGATGCCGCAAAGTTGACCGTCTTCTCGATGTGCTGCTTTACCCCGCCCCCGCTTCCGATCGACTGGTAGTTGAGCTCGATATGCGGATTGATCTCGGCATATTTTACCCTCCACAGGTCCATCAGCGGGAACGCGAACGATGCGCCCGCAGCGTCAATCCTGACGGTGTCTGCCTCCTGCGCCTGCGCCGCCTGCATGGCTCCGCCCGAGGTGTATGTGGGCAGGAGCGAAGTCATTAGTACTGCGATCAGTGCTATTGTTGCAATTCGTTTCGTCATTACACCCCTGCTCTCTAAAGGCTACTTAGTCCTGTAGTGTATAGTCTATGTATGCGTATGATGAAACATGTGGGGTATGATCTGCCCTATATGCATATGGTTGCGGGGTTCTGCTGTGAATTCGTGAGCCGGGCGCGGCTGGCCCCTGAAGGTCATTGGCCGTACGAAAGCCGGATTCTTGAAAACGGAATCGTCTCACAGGTGCTTTACCACGAATCCGGACTCCTTGCAGCCGTCATAGTTGTGGCGTATCTCTGTGGGCCAGCCCTTTCCCGTATCGAGAAGATCAAGCGATTTTCTCATCTCCCTGAGCCGGTCGTAATAGCCGTGGTTTCTCTCAATCAGGCACTCTGTAAACTCTGGCTGTACAAGCGAGTCGCTCTTTCGCAGGTTGCAGTTCTGGCAGCTGAGAACCAGGTTCCAGGGATCGTCGTCAAACATGTAGGACCACGGTATGAAGTGGTCGACGTTTATGTGGTGCCTCTCCAGTCTTGTCCGGCAGTAAAAGCAGTGGGTGGAGTCCCTGAACATGGTGCGGTACTTGTTGAGGCTGCCCCTCCTCGCGTTGGCATTCTCCAGCTTTGAGATTAGCTTGGGCATGGTGTTTATCTTTTCAAGATACCGCGTCCACTCTACCAGGACTGCCTTTAGCAGCACGTCGTAGTGGCTGCTCAAAAACTTGGATATTCCATCCTTGAGGTGGATCATCTTTTCCTTGTCGCTGTGGGTGTAGAATACGCCTGCCTCCTCCTTGCTGAGCCCCCTGATGTTCTGGAACCTGGGAACGACTTGGGACGTGCCGTTGTTTTCGTTTCCAAACACCCTCTTCATCATGCTCTCTTCTGCCGCCTCCCTGGCCTTCCTGTCGACGTCCTTGAACAGCTTGGCGGGATCGTTTCCAAACCTCTCCTGAATGATCTGCACGGCATGGGGCATGCTTTTCGTGCTAAAGCTCTGTTTTATTCTGAACAGGGACTCCTGGTGCCAGTAGTACTTTACAAAGGACTCTGCAAGATAGTCATACGGCACGTGATCCCTGATGCTGGGATCTGATCCGTAGTCCGCCTGCTTTCTGCAGTGCTCAAGCAGGGCCCGGGCCAGCGCGAACTTGTACGTGTTGCTCTTGCTACCCTTGGTTAGTATGCGCAGGAATGCCTTCCGTAACTCGGCATCCGACGGAACCCCGGATCCCATGGGTGAATTCATACCGGAGACCAATATATTCTGGTATGCGGTAGCGGGCTGCGGTTACGGCCACGCCGAGGCCGGTCCGACGTCATTGTTGTCGTTGTTGTTGTGCAGTTGTGGCCGGTTGGAACAAGCAGTAGCGTGATTACTGCGCCGCGCAGCTGATTACGAGGTCCATCTCGCCCGCGTCATGGCAGGTGTCCTGCGCGCCGTCAGGCCCCCCGCCGTCAAGGATGTTTGCGCCCGTCCCGCCGCTTATGACGTCGTCGCCGTCGCCGCCCCTGAGTATGTCGTCTCCGCCGTCACCCATTATGTGGTCGTCGCCGGGACCTCCTAGTATGACGTCGTCGCCGTCGCCGCCGAATATGCAGTCGTTGCCGCCTCCGCCGTACACTATGTCCCTGCCTTCCTGGCCGAATATGAGATCCGGCCCGTCCGTCCCGTTGATTATGTCGTTGCCCGAGTCGCCGGCTATGTGGTTGTATGCCGTGTACTGGATGCCGCACGCCGTGATGTTCACGTACTGGTGGGCCTCTGCGCTGTTTCCGTGGACGTCAATCGCGGTCCACGTTATGGTCATGACCCCTACTGGGAACGCGTCCGGGGCGTCTGAATACATCTCCGCTATACCGCTATCGTCCTGGGCATTCGCCGAGCCCGTGTCCACGAGGGTCAGCATTCCCGTCGCGTTGACGGTTATGTCCGGCGGGGCCTCGATGGTTGGCGGGGTTCTGTCCTGCTGCTGCTGTCCCTGCTGCTGCTGTGATGTTTGCGATGACGTATTGTTGCCCGCCGCCTGCTCGGGAGGCGGTACATACTGCGGCGTCCTGAACGCGTGTATGGCGTGGCCGAGCGAGTCCACCACGTACAGCTGGCCGTCTATTCCAATCTCTATGTCGGTGGGGAATATGATGTCAGAGTAGATCAGCCCAAGCCGCTCAAACACGCTGATCGGCTCCGAGCTGGCGCTCAGGTTAAGGTGCATTACGTTTTGCGAATGGGCGTTTATGAGGCGTATCATGCCGTTGTCGTCCAGCTTTATGCTCTCCGGCATGAACTGGAACGGGCCCGACGACTCAAACACGTGCGACTCGACGTACGTCCCGTTTGCAGTATAGTGGTCTATCCTGCCGGCGCCCCTGTCCGACACGTACAGGCTGCCATCCGCGGCCACGTCTATGGAGTGCGGCATCACGAACCTGCCCGGCTCCGTGCCGGAGCCGCCAAAGGAGAGCAGGAACTCGCCGTCGGATGTGAACTTTTGCACGCGTTGGTTTCCAGTGTCCACCACGTACACGTTCCCGTCGGCGCCGACTGCCATCCCGGTCGGCTTGCTCATGCTGCCTTCTGCATTGCCGTCGCTTCCCCACTGGGTTATGTAATTGCCATTTGCGTCGAACTTTTGGACGCGGTTCAGGTCTCGGTCGGCCACGTATATGTAGGCGCCGTCAGTCGCGATTCCGGACGGATACCTGAACTGCCCGTCGGCGCTTCCCTGCTCCCCCCACGTCGCAAGGAACGCGCCCTGCGAGTCGAACTTTTGGACGCGCTTGTTGCCCAGGTCGGTGACGTACACGCTGCCCTGCCCGTCCACTGTTATGAACTGCGGGTGCGCAAAGAGGCCCTCGCCGCCTATCCCGTGCGAGCCCCACTCGTACAGGTGCATGCGCCATCCGTCGCTGAGGGTCGCGTGGGCAGTGGCAGTGGCGCCGCCGCCGCCGCCGGTCACGTACTGCATTGGGTTGTCGACTGCCGCCATGGCCGCCGCCGCGGCCACGCATGCCACAGCAACGACATATGTTGCAGTGCGCCCGCCCGCCATGCCGCAGGATGGCCGAATCTGACAATAAGGCGCCGGGTTAGCAATGGTTCTCCATTTTGTCAAATTTTTGTCAGTATCTGCCGGCTGCCGGCGCGGCAGTCAGAACGGCTTGTTGACGTCCCTCCTAAACACGTAGCCTGCAACCGCCGTCATGCACACGACAAAGGCCGATATTATCACGAGTCCGGCCAGCATCTCGACGCCGCCCTCCGAGACCCCCGTCATCATCTCCCTTATGATGAGCACCGCGTACGTGACGGGGTTGAGCTTTGCAAGCGTGGCAAGCCACTCTGGCAGCAGCTCAAGCGGGAAGAGGGCGGGGCTGAGCATGAACAGCGGCATGCCGAGCATGTTTATCAGCCCCCAAAAGGTCTCCTGCGACTTTGCAGTGGCCGCCACCGTCACGGATATCCCGGCGAACCCCAGCGAGAACAGTATGACGATGCCCATTATGGGGGCGATCATCAGGGGGTCCGCGAACGTGACCCCTATCGCGAGCGCGATTCCGAGTATGAGGCTGGCCTGCAGCGCGGCTATCAGCGAGATTGCCGCCATCTTGCCCAGGGCAATCGAGGAGCGCGAGATCGGCGTGGTGAGCACCTTGTTCATGAACCCGTACCGCCTGTCCCACAGCGTGTTGACCCCGCCAAATATGCTGGTGAATATCGCCGTCAGCACTATCACGCCGGGCGCCATGAACTCTATGTACTGGCCGTCGAACCCGACTGACTCTATGAGCGGCTGGGTTCCGGCAAACGTGTTGCCCACGACTATTATCCATATGGCCGGCTGGATGAGCCTGATGAATACGCCGCTCTTTGACTTTTTGTACCGCTTTATCTCGCGCCAGAATATCGTGTATGCGTCGTACGCGGCGGACGCGCGGAATGTCGTGTCAGACGTCATGGCGCTCCGCTGCTCCCCCTCCTCCTCCTCTTTCTGGCAAGCTCCAGCCCGCGGCTGAACCCGGAGTCCTCCTCGTCCCTGATCTCGTGTCCCGTATGGTGCAGGAACACGTCGTCAAGCGTGGGCCGCGTCACGCTGATTGCGTTTATCGCGGCGCCGCATCTTGACGCGGCCCCGAATATCTTGGGGACCGCCACCGTCCCGTTTGACGCCACCATCGTTATGGCACCCGAGCCGTAGTCGCACCTTATGTCGGACAGCATTCCGGCCATGCCCTGCAGCTCCTGCAGCATCCTGTCCGAGTCCGTCCGCGTCACCTCTATGGAGATCATCTCGCTGCCGAGCGCATCCTTCATGCGCGCGGGGCTGTCTATGGCCACTATCCTGCCCCCGTCTATTATTCCGATTCTGTCACAAAGGCTGTCGGCCTCCTCCATGTAGTGGGTGGTCAGGAAGACGGTCACGCCGTACTCTGAGTGTATCCTCCTGATATAGTCCCATATCTTCCTGCGCGTCTGTATGTCGAGCCCGACTGTCGGCTCGTCCAAAAACAGCACGTCCGGCATGTGGAGCAGCCCCCCCGCTATGTCGAGCCTCTTGCGCATGCCGCCGGAGTAGCCCACCACCTGCTCGTGCTGCTTTTGCTCCAGTTCCACCAGGCCGAGCATCTCGTCTATGCGCGACTCTGCCGTACTGCTCGGCATGTGGCTGAGCTTTGAGTGCAGCAGGAGGTTCTCCCGGCCAGTCATGTACTCGTCTACTGCGATGTCCTGCTGGACGTACCCTATCTTCTGCCTGACGCTCTTGGGATCCCTTGAGACGTCGACGCCCCCGACAAAGGCCTCGCCTGAGGTGGGCTTGAGCAGGGTGGTGAGGATCATCATGGTGGTGCTCTTTCCGGCGCCGTTGGGGCCCAGGAACCCGAATATCTCCCCGCTCTTGACGCTGAACGATATGTCGTCGACCGCGGTTACGTGGCCAAACGACTTTGTCAGGTGTCTGGTCTCTATGGCGTCCATCGTACGCGTGGGCGGAGCCGGGCCCAATTATAACTTGGTAGATCTGTGTGGGCGTTCCGTCCCCGTCCCCGTCCCCGTCCCCCGCCGCCTCGGCATTGCCTGCATGCGCCGTATCGTGCCGGCGCCCCTGACGCGCCTGTCCCGGACAAAATCAAAGAATCGATCGGCATGCATGCACAGCGCGCGGGCCGTGTCACACGCGCCGATCATCCGCGCCGGGACAAAAATACTGGATGGTGCGCCGCATGCGAGAAAGCCGGCGGCAGTCTAGTTACTCCATCCGTTTGAACTCTTTTTTTGTCATCTTGAGGATCACCCTCTCGCCAATCCCCCATATCTCTGACTTTGAGACGATCTTGGAGTTTGTCAGGCCGTCTGTGATCTCTATGGACTCTATCTCGTCGGTGTCGGGGTTCTTGTGAAGCCGCTTTATCTTGCCCAGCTTGTGGCGGTCCCCGTCTATGACAGTGGCCCCCGTCCTTATGGGCGGCCTGCTCAGGTGCAGCGTCTCCTTTGAGAACTCGTCTATGTAGTCGCTGGTCAGGTAGTAGTCCTTGCCGAACCCCTCGTGTATGGTCACTCCTGAGACCACCAGCGTCTCCGGGTTGATGTGTATGTGCCTTACCTTGCCATACTCCACGCCCTCTCTGTCGATGACCTTTTTGCCCTTGAACGTGTCGGCCGTCATCATGCCCGCGGGCACGTCCTCGAGTCTTACTGACATGACGTCTGGTGGCAAAGTTTGCTTATCAACTCGAGCATTGTCAAATTCCACCAATGGCGTTAAATTACTTGACTTGGAATCCGTGGCATGCCCCCGGACCCTGCCGCCTCCACGACCGGGCCGCAGGGGCCCGCAGGCAGTACCTCGGTGCTGGGGGCGCCGGACGGGGCGGCGTTCAGGGCCGTTCTTGTGACGAGGGGGCGCCGGACCGGCAGCGAGCATGCCGTCCCGCTCAGGGCCGTGTCCCATTCGGGCAGGCTCTACTTTTCAAGGCACCTGCCGGACGGGGACTGGTACCTCAACGCGGCCGCCAACCCCGACGTGGCGGTGATCCGCGGGGAGCATAGCGCGCGCGGTACGGCGCGCATCGTATCTGACGAGGGGCTGCTGCGGATCATCTCGGAGCTAAAGTATCCCGGGCAGGATAGGGCGAGGGAGCGCAGGGTGGCAGTAGAGGTGTCACTTGACGGATGTCGTGGCGATGGTCTTGCCGCTACCGGATGACGCGGCGGCAGCTGCGCGCGGCCTTATCACAAGAAACCGAATCCGCACCTTTAAATCCACTTTATAGGATCTTTTACTTGGGAATGGAGATTATAAAATAATGAATATTGTAATTCTGGCCATCGTCATCGGTATCGTTGCAATTGGAATCGGGGCCGCCCTTGTGCTTGCCCCTGCCGGCGATACTCCGCCGCCTGTAGTTGAGCCGGCGCCGGAAGTGCCACCCACCGGCACCGGCACGGATGCCGACAGCGCCCTAAATGCAACCGAGCCGGCGCCAGACGCGCCGTCAGTCGCCGTCCCCTCCACGCCCTCTACGGACACGCCCTTGGACAATGGCACGTCGGCGGTAATGGCAGATCCCGCCCCCCTCTCCCCGGCGCATGGGACCGAGGGGGCCCTGGAGATAACCACAAGGGAGCAGCTTGTCGACCTGATAAACGCGGCGTCCTTGCAGGATCAGTCCGCGGGCAGGTGGCAGGCCGGCTTCGGCTCGGAAATGATGATGCTTGCAAGATCCGCCGAGATGATGGTAGAGCCGGAACCCGAGATGATGTTCGATGATGCCGCGAGCCAGGACGGCGGGGGTGGCGGCACCGACTATTCGACTACGAACGTGCAGGTAGAGGGCGTCGACGAGCCGGACTATGTAAAGACCGACGGCCAGTACGCATACGTGGCGGCGCGCAACATGCTTACGATCGTAGACGTGTGGCCTGCCAGCGACATGGGCGTAGTCGCAAAGGTGGCCCTTGACATTGATCCGGACTACATCCGCGACATGTTCCTCAACGGCGACGATCTGGTTGTGTTCTACACCTCGCAGAGCGACGATCTCGTGATACGGGAGTACGACTTTGAGCCGCGGCGGTCGTACAAGCCCGTCACGCACGCGGTCGTACTGGACGTGTCGGACCGCTCGGCGCCCGAGATCCGCACCAAATACTCGATAGACGGGTGGTTCGAGGACGCCCGCATGATAGGCGGCAGCGTCTACGTGGTGGCCACGAGCCACGTGGACTATGACTATCCGGACTTTCCCATAATCCTGCGACACTCGGAGGAGGTCGCGCCCCGGATCTTTTACTTTGACGACGAGTGGAACCTCTCGACGTTCACGACCCTCGCCGAGATAGACCTCTCCGGAGACTCCATCTCGTCTGAGACGTTTTTGATGGGCAACACGGGCACGTACTATGTGACGCACTCGTACTTTTACCTGACGTACCTGCAGAGCGTGCCTCCTGACTACAACTACGAGCAGGCCGCCAAAGAGCGCTTCTTTGAGGCGATCGTCCCGCTGCTGCCGGCCGAGATACAGCGCGACATACTCGATGCGCAGGGGGCCGAGTGGCTTGAGGGTTCGCGCGGCCAGTGGAGGGTGATTGCCGAGATACTTGAAAACTACTACAACGGGCTTGGGGCCGGCGAGCGCGACAGGCTCTTTGAGCGCATACAGGACGCGCTGATATCGTACGACTCGGAGCTTGAGAGGGACCGCACCAAGACGGTGATCCACAAGGTCTCGATAGGAGGGGAGGGGGAGGACGACGACGGCATCGAGTACGTGGCGCGCGGCGCCGTGCCCGGCAGGCTCCTCAACCAGTTCTCCCTCGGGGAGAGCGGGGGCGGCGAACGGCTCCGG
Organism: Nitrosopumilaceae archaeon; assembly: GCA_022823825.1. GTDB lineage: Archaea > Thermoproteota > Nitrososphaeria > Nitrososphaerales > Nitrosopumilaceae > Nitrosopumilus. Next base: position 49,590 of record JAJEHG010000021.1, read on the forward strand.
GTGGCCACCACGACTGAATACTATACGGAGTACGGCGGCTTTAGCAGGTCAAACGGGGTCTACACGCTTGACCGCAACCTGGATGAGGTCGGCTCGCTTGAGGACGTGGCGCCAGACGAGAGCATATACTCGGCCAGGTTCATGGGGGACCGGCTGTACCTTGTAACGTTCCAGCAGGTGGACCCGTTCTTTGTCATTGACATATCCGGCGACACGCCGCGCATACTCGGCGAGCTCAAGATTCCGGGCTTTTCGAACTACCTGCACCCGTACGATGAAAAGCACGTGATCGGGGTGGGCCGCGACACCACGCTTGACGGCGACAGGTGGGTCAGGCAGCTGGGGCTCAAGATAGCCTTGTTCGACGTCTCAGACGTCTCGAACCCGTCAGTCGCAGACGACCTGATAATAGGGGACGTGGAGACGTATTCGGACGCGCTGTCGAGCCACAAGGCCTTCTTCTTTGACGGTTCGCGCGGCATACTGTCGATGCCCGTCAAGGGCCCCTACCAAGAGCTTGGCGACACCCTGCACCCGTCAGAGTCCGAGAACGTGATTGAATTCGACGACTACTACAGGGACTATTGGTCGGGATTCTACATCCTGAATATGGACGCGAAGGACGGCATTGGAATACGCGGGACCGTCTCGCACTCTGCCGTGTCGTCCGACCCGTATCCCTACCCGGACGGATCCGCCAGGACGTTCTACATAGAGGACGTCCTGTACACCATATCCGACGGCGTGATGGTCGCCAGCGACGCGGACTCGCTTGATCGGCTCGGGTTCGTCAGGCTGGCCGGGACGGGCGCGCTCGTGGGCTATCTGGACTGACGCGCGCGGCACTCATACGATGTGCACTATGGTGGTCAGGCCCCTCTTCTCGATCTCGCTTCCGTCCGAGTCCACCTCTGCAAACGTTATCGTAAACGAGATGAGGTCCCTGCGCTGGGCGCCTTCCGCGTGGAGGGTCAGGCGCGCGTCAAGCATCTCGGAGGCGTCCGGCGGCAGCCCCTCGTCTGAGAGGCGCGCGCCGCACGTGGACTCCGTCCTGAACCTGTCGTCCTTGAAGTGGAACCCGATCTTGATCCTCCTGCCCTGCCTGGCGGCCCCTTTTGCGACCACCTCTATGGGCCCCGCCCTTGCCTCAGTGTATCCTGACATCTTGTTTACAAAGACCCCGATCTCGAGGGGCCTGCCTGCAGTCGCCTCTGCCATCTTCTGCAGGCCGTCGTTCATCGCGATGTCGACTGACTTTATGGTCTGGGCCACCTTTGCTATCCACTCGCAGCTCCTCTCGACGGCTGCCCGTATCCCCTCGCGCCTGCGCGCGTCCTCGTCCTCGGGCAGCTTGTAGTAGTCGACCCAGCTCTCGTAGTCGTGCTGTATGTCCTTGACAAAGTCTATGCAGATGCGCCTGTACTCGTTTACGTCGTCGGTCCTCTCCGACTCGTCCTCCGTGTACATGGCGGCGCTGGCGCCGCTGTTGTCGTCGCTGTAGTCCGCCGGCATCGCCATGGCGTGGGTTGCGCACGGGTGTAAAAAAACCCTTATCACTCAAAGCGCATATTCACTGTATATGTTAATAATTATTTGAGATTGTATAATAATGGTGGACAAATCTACGATAGGCTTCGCGACGGGTCGGGCTGGCGCTTGATCTGATGCTGGATCTGTCCAGAAATATGAGAAAGAGAACAGGGTTCCCCGGGATGGGTAGGCGCGCTGCGGGCGCGGGTACGCGGAAAATCCACTAGCGGCAGCAGAAGGCCACTTCTTTTCGCCTAGAATGGGAAGGGGGAAAAAGAGGCGTATCCTTCGCACTGCCTTGTCAATATTATTTAATCTTGTGTCTTATGTGCCGATGTGCCAAAAAATCAATGTGCTGACTTTCCCTGATTTGGCCGCAGCTGCTGTCGGCCGTGCCGGGTTCCGGAGACAGTCGTCAGGCTGGTCGTTGGCCGTATTTGTGGTGCTGGTGGCAGCGGCTGCCGGGTCGTTTGTACTGCTGCCCGGCCTGCCGGGTGCGCCACAGGCAGGCGATGGCGGACCGGAGCGGGGGGTGCCAGATGCACTGCCGGCGCAAGACAGCGGCGATGCGCTTGCGCGGTCATTCCAAGGCGCACTGGCGCAGGCGCTGCACGCGGCCGGTGCGGCGGGCGCCGCGCTGCCTGCGGACTTCGCGTCTGCCGCGGTTTGGCCTGAGCTGGCGGGCGCGCCGGAGCGTGCGGCACTGCTGCCGCAGGCGCACGCGCAAACGCCTGACACTGGCGCCTTTGTCACCACGTGGAACACCACCGGGACGTCTATCGGCACTAAAAGTCTGGCGGGTATCGGATTTCACATAGGCGTGGCGTCCGGCGGCCAAGTGGCCATAGACTGGGGGGACGGCAGCACGCCACGGTCGTACAACGCATCCGGATACGTGGACCACTATTACATATACGATGGGCCCGCCGTACTCAGAAATTCCACAGTGTCGATCTCCGGAGACTTGGCGCGCTTTTACTTTCACTACTATGGTGTTGTCCGAACCTCTGATACCCCAGAAATGCTCCTGTCACTGGACCAGTGGGGGGATGCTAAATGGTCCGACATGACGGGGATGTTCAGGGGTGCCACAAACATGCAGTACCGGGCAACTGACGCACCAGATCTCTCCTCCCAACCCTCCGTGCTTAACATGTTTTACAACACGTACGTTGACGGCGACCTGTCCAGCTGGGACATGTCCCCAATGACCAGCACAAGATACATGTTCAACAAGGCCTACGGCTTTGACGGCGACCTGTCCAGCTGGGACGTGTCCAGCGTGACTGACATGACGTACATGTTCTCTGACGCCTACACATTCAACGGCGACATCTCCGGCTGGAACGTCTCCTCCGTGGAACGCATGACGCAGATGTTTCAGGCCGCAACTTCCTTCAACGGCGACATCTCCGGCTGGGACGTCTCCTCCGTGGAGGACATGTATGCAATGTTCTCTGCCGCAACTTCCTTCAACGGCGACATCTCCGGCTGGAACGTCTCCTCCGTGGACGACCCGTTCGGCATAACTCGCATGTTTAGTTCCGCCTCCGCCTTTGACAGGAATCTGGGACCGTGGTTTGTAGTCCTAGAAGACACGTACGTAGACCACGGCGGGACGCTAGTTGCGAGCATATCCCCGCAAGTCGGGTTTGATACGGGCGTTGACAACTACAACATTACGGGCGTCGACGCTGATCATTTCACGATTATGGACGGACGCCTTGTCCTCAATTCCGCGTCCGACCACCACTCCAAATCCGAGTATCACATAACGATAACTGCCAACACCACCGAGGCGAACCTCGTTTCTTCTGCTGTGGAGAGTTCCATCTCCCCCACCATCAGAGTCAACTCCCCTTCCCAATCGGCCCCGACTCTCGACTCCGTCACGAGGCACGACCCCACCGTCGCCACCACCGACAACGGCACGCTCGTGTTCAACGTGACGTTCAGCAAGGCCGTGGCCGGCGTGGACGAGGGCGACTTTGAGCTTGCCCCGGGCAGTCCGGAAGCCGACACCCTGAGCTACGAATACTCCAGCTCGCCGGCCCTGTACGTGCCGTACGATACATACAAGAATGACACGATTACCGTCACCGACTCCGGCGCGGCCTCGTCCGTGTCCGTGTCCGTGGACATCGAGCACGACTACATCGGCGACCTCCTGGTGCAGCTCGTGGCGCCCGACGGCACCGCCCGGACGCTGCACGACCGCGCCGGCGGCAACGATGGCAGCATAGTCAAGACCTACGAGGTGGACTTTGGCGGCGTCGAGATCGGCGGGGACTGGACGATGCGCCTCCACGACAACTACGACGGAATCGAGGGCACCCTGAACAGCTGGAACCTGACGCTCGGGGTGGACATCGACCAGGTGACTTCCGTGACCGGCTCGGGCAACCAGTACTACGTCACCGTCGCGTCGCCGCAGGCAGGCACGTACAACCTGGACATCGCGCAGGACAACGACGTCGTGGACGGTTCCGGCCGCGCGCTGCTGGGCCTTGCCCCGACGGGCGACGACCAGTCC
>JAJEHG010000037.1 GCA_022823825.1 Nitrosopumilaceae archaeon
TGCAGTTGGGAAGCGGGGCCACCCATCCCTTCCAGCTGCGGTTCCTGCTCTGCACGTCAAGCAGGTCGGCCTGGGCGTCGTTGATGCCGGGAATCAGTATGGGGACGTCCTCCTCGTACCTGTACGCCGAGCTGGTCGATACGACCGGCAGCAGGGCCGCCATCTTGGTCTCGATGTCGCGGGCCGCCTGCGACTCCACTGCGGAGAATATCAGGTCCAGGCTTGACGTGTCAATCTCGTCTATGGAGCGAACCGTCATCGACTTGATGTACTCTGGTATCGGGCCCTCGACGTCCCATGCTATGATGCCGCCCTCGTTCCTTATGGCGTCCAGGTATTTCTTGCCCGCGGAGCGCTCTGACGCGGCAATCTGCGTGACCTCAAACCACGGGTGGTCCTCCAGGGACTGGACGAACTCCTGCCCGACCGAGCCCGTGACGCCTATTATGGCCACCCGCTTCTTCCCGTTTCCAGGGGGCTGCTGCCGCTCTTCCATGTATACGCGGGGGATATTTTCTTTTAATAATCCTTTAGCCGTCCAAACGCCCATACTCCAAAAGACACTATACCATCCACGCTGTTCCCATGGCATGGGCCGCGTACCACCCCGCATAGCCGGGCACGTTGCAGTCAGGCACGGCGGCCGTCTGGCGTACGGGGGGGCGGGATCCGACGACATGGTCGACTACAGCTCGAGCATCACGCCGCTTGGGACGCCGCCCGCGGTCTTGCGCGCAGTCAGGAAGGCCGCCCGCACCGTATCGGAGTATCCAGATCCCGGGTCCGGCGCCCTGCTGGGGGCCCTGTCGCGGTATACGGGGCTGCCGCGCCCAAACCTCGTGGTCGGAAGCGGCGCGATCGAGATAATCTATGCCGCCGCGCACGCCTTTGGCGGGGGAAGGGCGCTCGTGTACGCCCCGACCTTTGGCGAGTACGAGGCGGCGGTGCGCATGCACCACGGCGGCTCTGGGATCGTGCGATACGCGGGGAAACGGGACGCGTGGCTGTCCCGTGACATTGACGGGTTCGTAAGAAGGGTGCCCGACAACGGCATGGTGTTCCTGTGCAACCCGAACAATCCCACCGGGGAGCTGCTGGCAAGGAGGCAGGTGCGGGAGATACTTGACGCGGCGGCCTCTGCAGGCTCGTGCCACGTGCTGGTCGACGAGTGCTTTATCGAGATGTCCCAAAACCCGCGCGAATCTGTCATGCCGTACGTGCGGAAGGAGAAGGGGGGGTACGGCAACCTTATCGTGCTGCGCTCCCTGACAAAGTCGTTCGGGCTGCCGGGCATACGCGTCGGATATGCGGCCGCCCCCCGCGGCGTGGCAGACGTCATACGCAGGACGACGGTGCCGTGGAGCGTCAGCTGCCTGGCCGAGGCGGCCGGCGTGGCGGCCCTGGCGGACGCGCGCGGCATCCTCGGGAAAACGCGCGACGCGATACGGACAGAGCTGCGGTATCTGCAGGGGAGGCTGTCGCGGATTCCGGGCGTCGAGTGCCGCGACACGGCCGCGAACTTTGTTTTGGTGAGGACGAGACTGGATGCGCCGCGCCTGCAGGGGCTGCTGGCCAAGAGGGGGATGCTTGTGAGGGACTGCTCTGACTTTGCCGGCCTTGACGACCGCCATATCAGGATCGCCGTAAGGAGGCGCAGGGAGAACAGGATGATTGCCGACGCGCTGGAGGACGTCATGCGATGAAAAACATAATGGTGCAGGGAACCTCGTCGGGCGCGGGCAAGAGCGTGGTTGCGGCCGCGCTGTGCCGCATACTCTCCGACATGGGGTATGCGGTGGCCCCGTTCAAGTCGCAGAACATGTCCCGGTACTCGTATGCGCTGCCCGGCGGGCGCCTGGAGGTGGCGTCGGCGCAGGCCGTGCAGGCGGCCGCGGCCCGCTGCGACGTCACGCACGAGATGAACCCCGTGCTTCTCAAGCCCAGGGGGGACGGCACGAGCGCCGTGTACGTCGACGGCAGGATGCACGGCGTGATGGACGCGCCCTCGTACTATGACGGGTTTGCCCTCGGCGCCGGGCTGGCCGCCGCGTCAAGGGCGCTGCGGTCCCTGATGGAGAGGTTCGAGGTGGTGGTTCTCGAGGGCGCGGGGTCCCCCGCCGAGGTCAACCTTGCCCGGTACGACATCGCGAACATGAGGATGGCCCATCTGGCAGGCGACGCGCCGGTGCTGATCACGTGCGACGTGGACAGGGGGGGCGCGTTCGCGTCGCTTGCCGGTACCATGCGCCTGCTCCCGGATGACGACGCCCGGCTGGTCCGCGGGTTCATACTAAACAAGTTCCGCGGCGACGCGTCCATACTGGAGCCCGGGTACGCCATACTCCGCGACGTGACCGGCGTGCCCGTAGTGGGCACCGTCCCGATGATAGACGGCATGGGCATACCCGACGAGGACTCGCTTGACAGGCGCCCCGGATCCCGGCGGTGGGACTCGGGGGCGGAGCCGCCCGGGCTCCAGGGGGAGCTGGACAGGCTGGCGGGCCACGTGAGGGACAACGTGGATATGGACGCGGTAGTTAAGATGATATCTGAGGGGGAGTGACAGGCGGGGTGGCGCGGTTATGATGGATGCTGTAATGCTGCACCTCGGGCTTGTCGTGTTCGGGGCAGTCGCAGTCGACGTGGCGCTGGGGGATCCGAGAAACCGGTACCATCCCACCGCCTGGGCGGGCGGGCTGATGGCAAGGATGATCTCGTTTTCTGCCGGACGCGGGTTCTGGGCCGAGAGGTTCGGGGGCATGGCGGCAGTGGCGGCGCCCGCGTGCGTTGCCGTGGTGCTGCTCCTGCCGCTGCACCATGCGGCGGGGAACGCCTTCCTTGCGGTGTTTGACTGGGGCGCCGCCGCGGATCCCGCGCAGTACGTCTATGCGGCCGTGCTCGCGGCGGCATGCTGTATTCTCTTAAAGTGCACCATCGCGATACGCGGCATGCAGAGGCATGCGTATGCCGTAGTCGAGTCGCTTGAGGGCGGTGCCGGCGGCGGCGGCGGGGTGGAACGCGCAAGGGCCAGCCTGTCAATGATAGTAAAGAGGAAGACGGGTTCGCTTGACGAGGAGCACGTCATATCGGGGGTGCTTGAGAGCATAGGAGAGAACACGGTCGACGGCGCGACGGGCTCGCTGTTCTACTACGGGCTGTTCGGGCTGCCCGGCGCGTTTGCGCACCGCATGGTGAATACGGCGGACTCGCTGGCAGGATACCGGGGCAAGATGCTCGGCAGGCTCGGATGGTTTGCGGCCCACGCCGACACGGCGCTGAACTATGTCCCCGCCCGGCTCACCGGGATCGCGATGGTGGTCGCGTCCGCGGCGCTCGGGTACGACTGGAGGGGGGCCCTCCGATCGATGATCCGGGACGGCGGCTCGACTGAAAGCAGGAACTCCGGATATCCCATGGCGGCCCTTGCAGGGGCGCTGAACGTCCGGCTTGAAAAGGAGGGGCACTACGTCTTGTGCGGCGGCGGGCGGGCGCCGAGCACCCGCGACGTGAGGCGCGCCGTGTCGCTCATGAAGGCCACCGTCCTGGTGTTTGCGGCCGGGGTGGTCGTCCCGGCCGGGATGGCGTCGGGCGCGGTGGCAAACGCGATGCTTGGCGCGGGCGGGACGTGAGGCGGACATGACAATGAGGGGTTTGGCGGCGCACGTGGCGGGGGACTGGCAGTCGCGGCATCACAATGCGGGGGCGCGGTGACGGTCTGCGGTGACTGCCTCGACTACAAGCGCGGCGGGCGGGCTTGCATCCGTCTTTGCGTTTCTGAGTATAATTCCGGTGCGTCAGGGCGGACATTCCGCCGAGTCGGCCTCACCGCACGCCGGCCTGTACGGCGCCGCAAGAAGCATGCACCTGTTTCCGATTGCGGGCTGCGTAATAGGGCTGGTTGCGGGCCTGCTTGCGTGGGTACTGCTTGCAGTTGCCGGGCTCGAGCCGCTGCTCGCCGGACTCGTGACTGCGGCCGCGCTGCTCGTCATAACGGGACTGCACCACACGGACGGGCTGGCCGACTTTGCAGACGGGCTGATGGCAAGGGGAACGCGCAGCCGAAGGCGGGATGCAATGAGGGACAAGTCTACCGGAACGGCCGGAACGGCCGCAATAGTGCTGTGCGTGGCGGGCCTGATAATCACTATATCGATGCTTGGCGGCGGCGGCGGGGACGATGGCGGCCTGCGCATAGTGGTCGGCATCATACTTGCAGAGGTCGCCGCAAAGTTCTCGATGGTTGTAATGGCGTATGTTGGGCGCCCCGCCCCGGGCGGGGGCCTGGGCTCCATCTTCGCCGAGTCCATGAAGGACGGGCGCAAGATGGCCGCATCGGCGGCCATGACGGTCCCGATACTTGTCGTACTGGGCGGGCTGGTGCCCGGGCTTGCCGTGCTTGCCGTATGCGTGCTGGCGCCCGCGGCCATGGCGGGACTTGCCGGGCGCAGCTTTGGCGGCGTGACGGGGGACGTGTTTGGGGCCGCAAACGACATAGTCAGGATAGCCTCGCTGGCGGTGTTCGTGTCGTTATGATTGGTATGGTGATGGCCGGAGGCAGGGGCAGCCGCATGGCCGCTTCGGCTGCCGCCAATGCCGCCACTACCACTACCACCTCCACCACCACCTCCCCCACCCCCACCACCAAAGACGACGAACCTCTACCGGAATCACCGCCGCATGCAGCAGACCGCGCCGCACGGGGCGAAAAGCTGCTGCTGCCTGTCATCTCGCCTGCCGCGTCCGGCGCAGGGGCGCCAAAACCCGTGGTCTCGCACGTGATGGACGTGCTGCTGGGCTCCGACCAGATAGACACCGTGGTCGCGGTGGTGTCCCAGGACAACGCCCCCCTCACAAGAAGGATGTTGTGGGACAAATACCATAACAGCGGCGATGACGGTTCTGTACGTATAGTGGATTCCGCAGGAGCCGGATACTCTGAGGATCTGGGATCCGCCGTGCGACACGTACTGCAAAGCAAGTATCAAGGAGTACGCGACGGCGTACTCGTGGTGTCGGGGGACATGCCGCTCTTGGACCGCGGCGTCGTCGCATCCGTGTCCGACCGCTATGCGCGCGGCGCCTGGACCAGCATAGTAACGTCAAGGGAGTACGCCGGACTGTGGGGGATGAGCCTCGAGTACGAGGTGGTGGTGGACGGTATCGCGTGCTGCTATACCGGCGTCACGCTGGTCGACCCTGCCGTCATGGGGCCGGACGAGCATGGTGCGGTCCCGCAGCGGCACGTCATAGTGGACGACCACCGCGTCGCGTTCACGCTGAACACCGTGCAGGACTATGATCGTCTGGCGCTGCATATGCGGCGGTCGGGCATCGCGATGCCGTGACTCACTTGGATGCCGGGTCTGCCCCGGCCGGAACCTCGGCGACGGGGTCGACTGCCCCCTGTACGCGCCCCGCGAGGCGCGCCTTTGAGCCTGACGACGTCGCAATCGGGCTGCCGCACTGGTTGCAGAACACGCGGGTGGTTGCGTGCGAGTATACCACCTGCTGCTCGTTGCAGTCGTCACATTCAATCTTGTAAAACCTGCTGGAGGGCGTCGGTATGTCTACGTGATCCTTTTTCATTATGCCGCCACCAACTCGAATTTCTTGATGCGTATGCCTTGCTTGTTGAACTTCTTCTTGCATACGGTGCACATCAGTATGGGCGTGACCTTTTTTGTCACCTTGGCCGGCTTTGCCAGCTTGGGGAACTTTTGGCCCCCGTACCCCCGCTTCCGCTCGGCATGCCTGCGCTCGCCCCTTGCCGAACCGCGCCTCTTGCCCGCCTTGTATATGGAGACCTTTTGCTCCGTGTGCGTCTTGCACTTGGCGCAGTACTTGCGAATCACCTTGGGGATGTTCATGCAGGTGCGCCTCCCCGCCCGTAATTTAAGCATTGGATCACATCATACAAGACAGGGACGGCAACGCGACAGTACCGCGCCTGTCTGCCACGCGTATTGAAAATAAATAGATGCGGTGCGTACGTGACGCATGGCCGCCGCTACATCATCATCATCATCCCGCACATCGTCACCCCGCGCGCCGCGCGACCATGCCGACGCCACGCGCCTCGTAATAGCGGCCGCCATGGGGGACGAGCCGGCCGACACCATTCTTGAAAACTGCTCCATATACTCTGTGTATACCGGCGAGATCCTGGACGGCATGCAGGTCTCCATATACGGCGACCGAATCTCATACGTGGGACACGACGCGTCCCACACCAGGGGCCCCCGCACCACCACGGTCGACCTGGGGGGCAGGCGCGTCGCGCCCGGGTACGCGGACCCGCACATCCACATAGACCAGTTTGTAATGCCCGCGGAGTTTGCCAAGGAGGCGCTGCTGTGCGGAGTCACCTCGCTGTTCTCGGATCCCATAGACGTGGTAAGCGTGGCCGGGTACAGGGGCTTTGAGGAGTTTCTGCGCGCGGGGCGCGGCCTGCCGATCCGCATATTCCAGACCGTGCCGGGCGGCCTGCCAGTCGATCCCCGGTTCAGCAGGCGCGGCGTCACCTCGCTTGCAAAGCAGAGGGCCGTCGTGCGCCGCAATCCGGACGTGCTTGGAATGGGCGAGGTGTTCTCGTGGACAAAGGTGACCGAGCGGGACCCCCGGACCATGCGCGCCATATCGGACATGACGCAGCAGCACTGCATCATAAACGGGCACACGGCGGGCGCCTCTGGAAAAAAACTGGCCGCGTACGTCTCGTCCGGCATAATATCATGCCACGAGCCGATAAACTTTGAGCAGGCCATCGAGCGGCTGCGGCTCGGGATGTGGGTGATGATACGCGAGGGCTCCATACGCCGCGACCTTGAGTGCATAGTCCGGGAGGTCATGTCGCACGATACCTACCTTGAGAGGCTGATGTTCTGCTCCGACGGGCTTGATCCGGCCGCAATCAGGGAGTTTGGGCACATAGACCACTGCGTCAGGGAGGCCGTCAGGCTCGGCATACACCCAGTCGACGCCGTTACGATGGCGACAAGAAACGTGTTTGACTATTACATGATGGGCCGCGACCTGGGCGGCATCGCGCCGGGCAGGCTTGCGGACATACTCGTGATGAGAAAGGGCGACCACTCGTCGTTCCGGCCCGAGACCGTGATGGTCGGCGGCAGGACGGTGGTCTCAAAGGGCCGCCTCGCAGTGGACGTACCCACAAAAAGGACGCCCGCGTGGATACGGCGCACCGTAAAGGTTCCAAGGCTCACGGCATCGGACTTTGAGGTGCGCGCGCGTGGCCGCCCCCCCACGTCGGCCAACACCATCGTGCTGAAGACTGAGATCATAACGGGCCTGGGCACGGCCCGGGTCGTCTCCGACTCAGACGGCCGGGTCGTGCCGCACCCGGACGCGGCAGACGTGTGGAAGGTGGCCACATTTGACCGCATACGCGGCGGCAAAAGCAGGCGCGCCGTGGGGTTCCTGGAGGGGCTCGGCGGGGACGTCGGGGCGTTTGGAAGCACCTGGAGCTTTCATGAGAACGACATGATTGTCATTGGATCAGACGACGCGGAGATGGCGGCAGTCGCAAACCACCTGGCGAAGAACAACGGCGGGGTGGCCGTATCGCGCAACGGCAGGATTGTGGCGTCCATGCCCCTGCAGTTTGCGGGAATAGTGTCCACCGCCCCCTTTGGTACGGTGCTCGAGCAGTTTGAGCAGGTAAACGGCGCGATGTCCGACGCGGGATGCCGGTTTGAGAGGCCCGTGCTGGTGCCCCTCTTTTTGCCGTTTCTGGCGCTGCCCCTGGTCAGGATGACGTCCGGCGGCATGGTGCACGTCACCGGCGGCAGGCGCATCGATCCACTCCGATACGACGACGGCGCGTAGTGCGGAGTGGGCACCACCTCCAAAGGGGGGATGCCGCCAAGTAATATTAAAAAAGGGGACTTCGTGCATCCGGATCCGAAGCATGGCATCGATACAGCAGGGACCAAACGGACCGGTACTCGTACTAAAGGAGAGCGCCCTGCAGCAAAAGGGCCGCGACGCCCAGCAGAACAACATTACGGCGGCAAAGCTGGTCGCGGACCTGGTAAAGAGCAGCCTGGGCCCCAGGGGCCTGGACAAGATGCTGGTCGACTCGCTCGGGGACGTCACGATTACAAACGACGGCGCCACGATCCTCAAGGAGATCGACGTGCAGCATCCCGCCGCCAAGATGATAGTAGAGATATCAAAGACCGTGGACAACGAGGTGGGCGACGGCACCACGTCCTCCGTGGTGTTCGGGGGCACGCTTCTGGCCGCCGCCGAGGAGCTGCTCAAAAAGGACGTCCACTCCTCGACCATCGTGGAGGGCTTCCAGGAGGCCGCCGAGAAGACTCTGGAGATATACGGCCAGGTGGCCGAGAAGATCAGCCCCGGCGACAGGGCCGAGCTGCTAAAGGTCGCAAAGACCAGCATGGAGTCCAAGCTGATATCCGAGGACAGCGAGGAGCTTGCAGGCGTGGTGGTCGACGCGGTGCTGAGCGTGGCCGCAAAGGCAAAGGACGGCGGCACCACCGTCGACCTGGACAACATAAAGGTGGAGAAAAAGGCCGGCGGCTCCATACACGACACCCAGATTGTAAAGGGGATCGTGCTTGACAAGGAGATCGTCCACAGCGGAATGCCCTCAAAGGTGGACAATGCAAAGATAGCCCTGGTGGACACGGCGCTGGAGATTGAAAAGACCGAGATGAGCTCCGAGATCAGGATAACCGATCCGGCCCAGATGCAGATGTTCCTGGAGGAGGAGAACCGCATGCTAAAGGAGATGATTGAGAAGATAAAGCAGGCTGGCGCCAGCGTGGTGATATGCCAAAAGGGCATTGACGACATAGCCCAGCACTATCTGGCAAAGCACGGCATGATGGCCGTGCGGCGCGTAAAGGAGAGCGACATGACAAAGCTTGCAAAGGCATCTGGCGGGCGAGTCATCAGCAACATAGACGACCTGTCCCCCGGGGACCTGGGCGCGGCCGACGTGGTGCAGCAGAAAAAGGTCGAGTCCGACAAGTGGGTCTTCATAGAGGGGTGCAAGGACGCGCGCTCCGTGTCCCTGCTGATACGCGGCGGCTCGCAGAGGGTCGTAGACGAGGTGGACCGCTCCATACATGACGCTCTGATGGTGACAAAGGACGTGATTGAAAAGCCCGCCATAGTGGCCGGCGGCGGGGCGCCCGAGGCGTACGCGGCAGCCCAGCTGAAGACGTGGGCTGACAGCTTTGACGGGAGGGAGCAGCTTGCAGTCAAAAAGTTCGCAGAGGCCCTCGAGGCCATACCGCTTACGATCGCCGAGAACGCGGGGATGGACCCCATAGATACCATGGCCACCCTCAGGGCGAGGCAGGGCCAGGGCAACAAGTGGACGGGCATCGACGCGCGCAACACGGAGATTGCCGACATGCTGAAGAAGGGCATAGTGGAGCCCGTGGCAGTAAAGGAGCAGATAATAAAGTCCGCAACGGAGGCGGCGTGCATGATTCTGAGAATCGACGACGTTATAGCCGTGTCGGGGCCTCCGGGCGGCGCCGGAGCCGGCGGACCGCCGCCGATGTAGTAGCGGCCGCTACGTGCTTTTCTGTAGTCTTGTTGTTGAGACTCGACCCGCGTCAGTCCGGTGTCACTGCCAAGTGAGGATGCTCGCACGCGCCGGCCCCGACATGTGCGCGCATACCGCATATGGGAAAAATCATAATGCGCGTCTGACACGTGGTATCAGATGGGCCGGTACAGGATAGGCGTGGATCTGGGCGGCACGAAGACCGAGGCGGTGCTGCTTGACGGGCGGCGGGTGGCGCGAAGGGAGAGGGTGCAGACCCCGGGCGACTATGCCGGGATCGTGGGCGCCATCGCGTCGCTGGTCGCGCGCGCGGCCGACGGGCTGCCCGGCGGCCTCGGCTCCGTGGAACGCATAGGCGTCTGCACGCCCGGCACCGAGTACGGCCCCGACAGGCTCATCGCAAACAGCAACACGCCGTCCCTCAGGGACATGCCGCTGCGCCGCGACATACGGGAGGCGCTGCGCCGCGACGACGTCGTCATAGAGAACGACGCCAACTGCTTTGCGCTGGCCGAGTCCGTGATGGGCGCCGGCTCCGGGTACGATGTAGTGTTTGGCGTCATAATGGGGACCGGCGTCGGCGGCGGCATCGTAATCGGCAAGAGGATACACCGCGGCGCAAACGGCATTGCCGGGGAGTGGGGGCACCACACGCTTCACGCGGGGGGCAACCGGTGCTACTGCGGCAGGAGCGGGTGCGTCGAGACGTACCTGAGCGGGCCCGCGCTGGAGTCCAGGTGGGCCCAGATGACGGGGCGCGCGGAGGGCATGCCGCAGGTAGCCGGACTCGTCACGCAGGACGGCGGCATCGCAGACGGCGCGCGCGGCCCCGAGGGTGCGCGCGCGTGGCTTGAGGAAACAATCAACAACTTTGGCCTGGCCCTTGCAAACGTGGTCGACATACTGGACCCGGATGTGATTGTCATGGGAGGGGGCCTCTCCAACATGGACGTCTGGTACGGCGCGGGCGCAGAGTCCGTAAGGAAGAACGTGTTTTCCAGCCTGGCGTCGGACGTGCCGATACTGAGAAACAAACTGGGCGACTCGGCAGGCGTGATAGGCGCCTGCCTGATATGACACGTGACGGATCCGCACCCGCCACGCACCGCCACGCACCCGACACGCCACGATCAGCGCAATGATCACGGCCGCAAGCAATATCTCCTGCAGGCGGCAACGCCCCCCATGAGGCGGCAGGAGGTTGTGATAATGGTCGGAGTGCCGGGCAGCGGCAAGACCACCTATGCTAGGGAGAGGCTGCCCGGCCACGTCCACGTGTCGCTTGACGTCAATAATCTGGTGCTTACAAACGATGACAGGGCCGCGCTGCTGGGCAGGTATGAGCGGGAGGGGCCGCTGAACCTCGGGCGGCAGCCGTCCGGAATGCCCCCCAATCCGGCCGGCAGAAGATACCGCGACGCCCTCAGCAGGGAGCAGGGCAGCCGCAACCGGAAGAGGGAGTACGTGCAGATGGCCGACGCGCTCAGGACGGGCGGGGACGTCGTGATAGACGACACGAACCTCACAAGGGCGATACGCTGGCCCTACATACTGATGGCGCGGCAGCACGGGGCCGCGGCCGTCGCCGTATACTTTACGGACGTTGCCCTGGCGCTGGAGCGCAACAGTGCGCGCACAGGCAGGGCCAGGGTGCCTGACCGCATACTGCGCATGCAGTGCGGGGCGCTTGAGATTCCACACAGGGAGGAGGGCTTTGACTGCACGCGCTGGGCAGGCGGGTAACGCCCCGCGGCGGCGGCCGTTCACGCTTAATAGGCAAGGGCTCCATTTCCACGTGTGGCCGACAGGTTCGAGGAGGAGAACGAGAAGAGGGGCATGATATATCCCGCAGGGTACAGGCCGCAGGCGCCCGCGGGCGCCGGCGACGCGCAGAGGCCCGATCCCGCGGTCAGAAACCAGCTGCTAAACTCCATACTGCAGCAAAAGCCGTCGCCGGATGCAGTCCCGGTCGACACGGACCTGTTTGCGGTGATGGCCGCGCGCCGCTCCACGCGAAAGTTTGCAGACCGCCCAGTGGAGTCAGAAAAGGTCGACAGGATAATAGCTGCCGCCGACACGGCCCCGACTGCGGGAAACTACCAGGGGTTCGAGATATTCCTGGTGCGCGGCCCTGATACAAAGCGGAGGCTGGTGCCCGCGTGCAACAACCAGCCGTACGTGGACGCCCCGCTCGTCCTGGTGTTCTGCAAGAACCCCGCGCGGGTAAAGTTCGACTTTCCCGACTACATCCTCCGGAAGTTTGCAATACAGGACGCCACGCTGGCCGCGGGCTACTCGCAGCTTGCGGCGCAGGCCCTGGGCCTCAGCTCCATATGGATAGGCATGTTTGACGAGCAAAAGGTGATGGACGTCCTGGGCACAGACCTGGTGCCGTCCTCGGTGCTGTGCGTCGGGTATCCGAGGCAGACAAAGTATCCCAAGCCCAGGCGCAACCTGTCGGATCTGGTGCACGTGCTGTGGTAATGGCCGCCGCCACTGCCGCCGCGAAAGTCACTGCGGCTCTATTGTAGCGGGCGGCTTGCTTGATATCGCGTAAGAGACCCAGGTCACGTTGTCTATCTCGTTTGTTATGCGGTTGCTCATCCTCTCCAGTACGTCGTGCGGCAGCCTGGTCCAGTCCGCCGTCATCGCGTCAATGGAGCTCACCACCCTTATC
Organism: Nitrosopumilaceae archaeon; assembly: GCA_022823825.1. GTDB lineage: Archaea > Thermoproteota > Nitrososphaeria > Nitrososphaerales > Nitrosopumilaceae > Nitrosopumilus. The sequence continues at coordinate 12,240 of JAJEHG010000037.1, forward strand.
ATCACGATGTTGCCGTACATCCGCTCGTCGCCCACCACGCCGACCGCCCTGTCGTCCCCGACTGCCGCGTACGCCTGCCAGACATCCGAGTAGAGCCCCGCCTGCAGCAGCTCGTCCTCCACTATCCTGCCCGCGGTGCGCGCGATCCCGAGCTTTTCTGGCGTCACCTCGCCCATTATGCGGACCGCCAGCCCGGGCCCCGGAAACGGGTGCCGCATGTAGATGCTCTTGGGCACCCCTAGTATGCGCGCCACCTCCCTGACCTCGTCCTTGTACAGGTCGCGGAGCGGCTCCAAGACCTCCAGGTCCAGCCACTCGGGCAGGCCCCCGACGTTGTGGTGGGACTTTATGACAGATGCGGGGCCCTTTGAGACGCCGCTCTCAATCACGTCGGGGTACAGGGTCCCCTGGGCAAGCCACCTGAACGGGCCGCGGCTCCTTGCAAAGTCGCTGAACACCCTTACAAACTCCTCGCCCACTATCTTGCGCTTTGCCTCCGGGTCGGCCACCCCGCCGAGCTTGCCCAGGAACTCCTGCGCCGCGTCTACGGCCTCAAAGTTCACGCCAAAGTTGTCCCGGAACATGTCCGTAATCTCCCGCGGCTCGCCCTCCCGCAGGAGCCCGTTGTCCACAAAGACGCACTTTAGCCTCTCCCCTATGGCCCTGTGTATGAGGACGGCGGCCACAGTAGAGTCCACGCCCCCGCTGACGCCGCACAGCACGTCCCCCTCGATGTTGGATATCCTGCCCACCGTCTCCTCCACGAACTTTGACATCGTCCAGTCCTGCTTGGCCTTGCATACGTTGAGGACAAAGTTCTCCAGTATCCGCGAGCCCTTCTCGGTGTGCGCCACCTCCGGGTGGAACTGTATCCCGTATACGGGCCCGTCCCTCGAGGCGATCGCCGCGGCCTTGGAGTTCTCCGTGTGGCCTATGACCTCAAAGTTCCGGGGTATCTGCTCCGCCTCGTCCCCGTGGCTCATCCAGGCCCTGACCGAGCCGCCGATGCCGCCCAGCAGGCCCGCGCCGCCGCCGTCGACTGTAAGCGTGGAGGAGCCGTACTCGCGGTTTGCGCGCTTTACGCGGCCGCCGTACCTGTGCACTATAAGCTGGTGCCCGTAGCATATGCCGAGCACCGGCAGCCCGGACTCGAACACGGCGTCCGCCGGGATCGGCGCGTCCCTGTCGCTGACGCTTGCGGGCCCCCCCGACAGTATTATCCCCTTTGGGTCGTGCCGGGCCAGCTCCTCCGCCGTGATGTCGTACGGGACGAGCTCCGCGTACACCGAGAGGTCCCTGATTCTCCTGCATATGAGGTGGCTGTACTGGGAGCCAAAGTCGAGCACGGTTATCCTGTCGGTCACGGCGCATCAACTGCCCGGCTGCGCCGCGGCCGCGGCCTCCTCCCTCTCAAGCATCCTGGCAAACGACCATCCGGCCGTGCTCAGGATCTCGCTTGCGCGCCGCTCGTCCCCGTAGTTTTTGACCAGTATGCTCCTGAGGCGCCCCGTTTCAGGGTCGGCGTCTATCTCGTAGCTTATGGACTCGTGCTCCTGCAGCGAGCCGCTGCGCACCTTTTCGGCGTCGCTCTTCTGCATGCCGCCCAGTATCCTGTCTATGAAGAACGAGCGGAACGGGGGCACGTCCTCGGCCAGGCCCGGCAGTCCCTCCGCTATCGTGATGCTGATGTGGTCCTGCGTCCTCTGCACGCCGGCCAGGGGCCGGCCCGTGCCGCTGTCGGTGATGACCGAGTCGCTGCCGGCCAGTGGTTCTGGTGCGGCGCCCCCGGGTGCCTCCCTTGGCGCCTCTTCGTACGGCTGGGCTGCCGGCGTCGCCGTCGATCCTGCGGCCTCCGCGCCGTCAGCATTATCAGTTCCCGCGTCCGCGCTGCCGCTCAGCAGATCCGCCGCGCTCGTAAAGCTGGATTCTGCGACGACCTTTTCAAGTATCTCGTAATTGCGTTCAAGCAGTTTGATCTCCTTTTGGTGCGCCTCTATCTTCCCTGCAATTCTCTTCTGTATCGATATGACGTCCCTTATCTCGTCCTCGGAGAGTTTCATGGCATGAAAGGGGGCCGACGGATATTAAACTCATTCTAGTGCCGCGGCGATGCGCAGTGCGACTCCTCTCCACGTCGTCTCGCCGCCCCCGCAGCGCCCGCGCCCGGCGTCACCCTTCCGGGGCCCCGGGGCCCCTCAGGACTCCGCGCCGGGCGCCAGCAGCCTGTCGACGTCGCCGTATGTGACGCTTTCGAACCCCGCTATGCGGCAGTCGGACGCGGTGTACAGGCGGCGGCCCCGCCTCGGCCGGCCGGCGAGCCACACCTCTAGCAGCTCCTTTGCCTTTAGCAGCTTTTTTGCCTTCGTGGCGAGGTCGGACGCGGCGGTTCCGGAGTGCCTGCCCACCTCCCCGTCAAGGTCCATGCCAAACAGGATGATCCGGCCCGCGCCAAAGTGGTCGGCCGCAAACACGGCCCTGTCGCCGTCGGTAAACCCCCCCAGGTTCCTGACGCGCCCGACGGGGCCCGCCTGGGTCGTCCCCATGCATGCGCGAAATTTTTTGACGTGGTGCAGCATGTGCATGTTGTCCCCGTGGGCGTGCGCTATTATGACGGCCCCCCGTCTGGAGGCCTCTGCATGGCGTTCGACGTCGCCGTCCAGGTCTGTCACTATGACGTGCGGCATGATGCCGCGGTCCGCGAGGGGCCCCGCGGCCGTGTCCGCGGCAATCAGGACGGCCGAGCCCGCATGCCTTGCAATGGCCTCAAACGACCCGTCAAGGGAGGGCCCCGCGCCTGCCACCATCACGGTCTTACCCCTGATCATCCTGCGCAGCGCGGGGTATGCGTCGGGCATGCCCGCCCCGTCCAGCATGCGGTCCAGCATGCGGGCGCTCTTGTCGTCCCTTGCGGTGTCATACGCAAAGTCGGCCAGTATCGCGCCGTACATGTCCCGCCATGCGGTCACCGCCGTTGTCGTTGTCGCCGCCGCCGCCGCGTCGTCCATCATAGCATCACATGGTTCAATTATGCCGTGTGTTGATAAACCGTTGTGACCAGTGTGATCGGGGGCATTCGCGCGGGTCCCGGCAGCCCGGTGCGCGTGATGGGGATAGTGAACGCCAGCCCGGAGTCTTTCTACGGGGGTTCCGTGTACGTCACGAGGCGCGCCGTCAGGGACAGGGCAAAGTCGATAGAGGACGAGGGCGGCCACTACGTGGACGTGGGAGGCATGTCCACCGCGCCATACCTGGAGACCGCGGTGTCCGAGCGCGAGGAGTCGCGGCGCATCCTCAGGGCGATGGGCGCCGTACAGGACGGGTGCAACCTGCCCATATCAGTCGACACGTGCAGGGCCGCGGTGGCAAGGCAGGCGCTGGAGGCGGGGGCCACCATAGTCAACGACGTGTCCGGGCTCAAGTATGATGCGGGGATGGCCGAGACGGTGCGGCGCCACCGCGCGTCAGTCGTGGTGTGCTCGTACGGCGGGCCTGGCAGGCGTGCGACGGCCCCGGCTCGTGACTATGTGCGCGACGCGCGGCGCCTGCTTGCAGAGAGCCTTGAGATCGCCTCGGGTGCGGGCATCCCGGCATCGCGGATAGCGATAGACCCGTCGATAGGATTCTTCCGCAAAAGGGCCGGCGGCCCGCTTTACACCAAGATGGGATCTGCTGACTGGGTGTCGCGGGACGCGGCCGTGCTGGACGGGCTTGCCTCCCTCAGGGCCAAAAAACCCGTGCCCGTCGTGGTGTCGGTGTCAAACAAGTCGTTTCTGGGCGCAATTACGGGGCGCGCGGACGTGGCGGACCGCGCGTACGGGACGGTCGCCGCCGAAGCGGCCGCGGTGATGCGGGGGGCCGACATCATCAGGACGCACAACGTGGGGGCCGCCGCGGACGCCGCGTCAGTGGCGTCCAGGATTGCGGGCCGGTGACGCCGCCGCCTCCTCCTATTATGAAACCCGCACGAGCGTCATTCTGGTCTCGGCCGCTTCCGCGGGCGGATCGGCTCCGCGCCCGGCCCCCGCGGCATCATACATGGGGGCGTCTGCCATGACCTCGGCGCCCATGCCCGCCCACCTCTCTGCCATGTTGCGCAGGGTGCGGCGTCCGTCCATCGCGCCCTCCGTGGCGCCGGACCACTCGCAGCTCATCACGTGCTTTCTTGCCACCCTGTACATCTCGCGCATCCCGCCTGCCAGTACGTCCTCGTCAAGGTAGTTCAGCAGCCTGTGCGTGAACACCAGGTCTATCGACGAGTCGGCAAACGGCATGTCGGTAATCATCCCCCTTGCAAAGCATCCGTACCGCATGTCTTCGATTGCGGCCCCCACCGCCGCGCGGTTGGGGTCGAGCCCGAATACGCGCACGTTGTCTGGCAGCAGCCTGAGGTCGATGCCGGTCCCGCACCCCACCTCAAGCACGCTTGCGCAGCGCAGCTCGCCTGCCGTGTACGCCACCCTGCCCGCAAACCCCGCATCGTACCTCGGCTCGTTTGTTCTGGCGTACTCGTCCCAGAAATTCTTGTCATACGCGCCACGGTTCTGCGACGTTTCGTCCATGCCTCTCGCAGCCCCCCTCCCCCGTGCCGCACCGCGCCCTCAGTGGCCGCAGCGGCACTTTGCCATTATGGTGTCAAACGTGCAGTCGTGGGGCCCGCCGTCGCCCGACCCACCCGCGGTGGGGATCTCCACCATGCACTCGGCGTGCCTTCCCTTCTTGCAGAACCAGCATATCCCGTCAGTGTCGTTCACGGCGCAGTCCACGCAGCCCGTAGTACGGCCTGACTAAAAAACCATTAATCTCCGGCGCCGGGGCGGTACGGACGCGCGGCGCCGCACCTTGGGCGCGAGCCTCGATCCGCGCCGGCCGTGGGTCAGATGAACGTGAGCCACTGCCTGAACCTCTTGTCCTTGCCCATGGCGGCGCTCACGAACGACTTTTGCAGCGCCTTTGTGACGCGGCCCATCCTGCCGCTCCCTATCCTCGTGCGGTCGACCTGCGTGACGGACTTTACCTCGGCGGCCGTGCCCGTCATGAATATCTCGTCGGCCGCGTACAGGTCGGCCCTGTACAGGTCGTACTCTGATATGTCGATGCCGTCGGCCGCGGCTATCTTTATGACGCTGTCCCTGGTGATCCCGCTGAGGCATCCTGTCGAGAGCGGGGGAGTCAGTATGCGCCCGTCCGTGCATATGAAGATGTTCTCCGCGCTGCCCTCCGCGACCCTTCCGTCGCCGTTGAGCATGATGGCCTCGTCGTAGCCGTTCTCCAGCGCCTCCACCCTTGCGAGCGCCGCGTTGGAATAGTTGGCTGCAGCCTTTGCCTGCACGGGCTGCGCCCTCGGGTCGATCCTGGTCCAGCTCGACACCATGCACTTTGCGCCGGAGAACTTGCCCGCCTTCGACTCGCCCATCCTCCAGGGCCAGCAGGATATGGAGACGTCCACCCTGTTCTTTGTGGGGGTGAGTCCCATCTCGCCGTACCCGTAGTATGCCAGGGGCCTGATATAGCACTCTTTGAACCCACATGCGCGCACCGTCTCGACGATGGCGCCTGCAATCTGGCTCTTGGTATATCTCATCTTCATAGAGTACATCTTTGCCGAACGGAACAGCCTGTCCACGTGGTCGTCCAGCCTGAATATGGCGGGGCCCTCCGGCGTGTCGTAGCACCTGATCCCCTCAAACACCGACGTCGAGTAGTGCAGCGCGTGCGTCAGGACGTGCACCTTTGCGTCGGCAAACGGCACCAGATCCCCGTTCATCCATATCTTGCCGGACTCTTTCATAGCGGGGGCCAAAATGCATGCTAATTTAAAGAATGCATGCATCGGGCCGCGCCATGTGGTCACCGGACGGTGCCATCGCGCGCAGGCGGGATCCGGGGCCGCGCCATATCGGCCTGGCGCAGCGGTACGGCCCCGTCTTGGGCTCAAGCAGTCTCCCGCAGTCGATGCCACCGCCGCGGCTTGGGTCATGTGCGTTATGTTACGCCGGATCCGCCGGCAAGCAACCCAAGCTAGAAATCTTACGTCTGCGCACGCAATACGTGGACTGGACGCTGGGATTCACCGCAATCGCGCTGCTTGTGGCGGGGCTCGTGGGCCAGGCCTTTGAGATGCGCCGCATCCGCGTGGCGCAGAGCGGCGACGAGATGGGCTCGCCCAGCGTGTTTACGCACCGCTCCAACTTCAAGTGGTACGCCGTAATAGGCGCCGGTATCGTAATCTGGTACGTGGCAGAGAGGAGCTAGATCCGGACACGATCTATATAGATCAGCCATAAATACTCTGACGGACAACATATGTCAAGCGTGTTTAGGGTAACGCCCGGGCTGAGTCATGATACAGGCCCAAGAACAAACCCTTGATGGCGGTAACGGGAAACCGTTAACGCCACTATTAATCAGGCTACGGTCGGCTGCGCGCTAGCCTGCGGCCACTATCTCGCCGTGTATCGACGCGATTGCCTTTGCGACGTTGTCTGCCGCGTCCTCTATCACGATGATTATCCTCGACGTCTCTTCCTGCGCGTCCATGTTCAGTATGTTGAGCCCCGCCGAGCCGATGCACGCGCTGGCCCTTGACGCGACCTGCTGCGCGCGCCACATCTCGTCGCCGATCAGCGTGATTACCCCGCGGTTGTACGTTATGGTGGCAAGCGAGTCGAATGCCATAAAGTACTTTTCATTGCGCCTGATATAGTCGGCGTCCAGGAACAGCATGCGCCCGAACTCGGTTCCGTCCTTTGTATACGGGGACAGTATGACAAACTCGCTGTACCTCCTGTCGTTTTCAAGCGACGCGAGCAGCCTCTCCATCGCGGCCTTTTCTATCCTGAATATGGCGCAGTTTGACTTGCCCGTGACCATCTTGATCGGGCTAGAGGACCCGTCGGGATCCGGCGTCCTCATTATGGTGGTGGTCTTTTCCGGGCGGCTCAGGTTCGTTATGATGATGGGGACGTCCGCCCCGTTCTCCACTATCTCCTTGATCGCGATCGGGTCAAGTATCTTCATCCCGAACATGCCCGCGAGCCTGGCCTCGTTGTACGACAGCTGGGGCACCTCGCTGAGGTCGTCCTTTACTATCTTGGGATCCGCGGAGACCACGGAGCTGTCCTTTTCAAAGTCGATGCTGGCGTCGTATATCTTGTGGAACAGTATGGCGACGTCGGCCGCCGTGCGGTCGGTGCCGCCGCGCTCGTACGTGGTGATCGTGCCGTCCGTGGCGCGGCCGATAAAGCCGCCGATCGAGACCGCGTCGTTTGCCTCGAGCATCGCCTCCATGGGCCCCATGCGCTTCCTTGACTCCTCGGCAAGAAAGTTCGACGACTCGATGTTGCTGTCGGTTATGATGGGCCAGTCGTCCAGGCTGACGGAGTCCGACCTGATGCCGTTGTGCGTCAGTATGTGCTTCATTATGTGCGACATCAGGACCTCGCCGGAGAACGCGAGCGCCCTTGACCTGACCTCGCCCTCAAACCTTCTCTTCGCGCGCGCCTCCCCGAGCGCCTCCCGGGTCCTTGCAAGGCCCTCCTCTACGATGCTGTCGCACGCGTCGGCCGTCCCGGCCGCGGCATCGCGCAGGTTGCTGCGTATCAGCGCGGCGTACGCGTTAGTGACTGCGTCAAGCGAGTATTCTGCCCCGGATTCGGCGTTCCTGCCCTGCTCCAGTACGATGTCAGTCAGCGAGCGTATGGCGCCGTCCCGGCCGGCGGTGAGGGGGGCCGAGAACACGGCGACCACCTTGGTGTCCGCGCCCCGCTTCAGCTCCTTTATGCGCTCGACTATCCTCGGTATGTGCACCCCGTCGGGGCCGAGCGCGCTGCCGCCAAACTTTGCTATGACCAGCCTCTTCCCTGCCATGACGGGATATGTAGACAGTCCATCTATATGTTGATCACCGGCGGGCGTCTGCCTGTCCGGCGGCAACCGACTCGATCAGTCTGGCCGCGGCCCCGGCGGGCCCGCCGTCATCCCCCGCAGCAGCGGCAGCATCCGGCCTGCGCGGCTCGTCAAGCTTTGCGCCTATCATATCTGCAAGCCTGTCGATGTCGGATGCCGCAAACCCGAGCCTTGCCGCGTTTGCCTCCTGCTCAAAGTGGCCTGCAATCGGGATGAACACGGACGGCGTGCCCGCCGCCTCCGCCTCGTCTATGGTCGAGCGCCCGGCAAGCGAGACCAGCACGTCCGCCGCCAGGATCAGCTCGTGCAGGTTGTCCACGTATCCCATGACCCTGGCGCCGCGGCCGCGGGCTTTCCTTATTCCTGCGGCCGCCGCCTCGATTGAGGGCCCTGCCACTATCACCGTCTCCGTGTCGCCCCCGCCCCTGCCGCGGTCAACTGCGGACATGGCGTCCAGCGCGCGGTCGATCAGAAAGGCCCCCGCGTCCGTGCCGCCGACTGACACCAGCACGGTCTTCTTCTCAAACCCGCAGGCTCGGCGGATCTCCTCCCTCGTCCCGCTCGGACTTCTAGTTATGGGGCCCACCCTGAACATGTTTCCGTCGTTGCGGCCTGCCTCCGGCATTATTACGGCGTCGCACTTTCCCATCATCTCGCGCATGGCACCGTTCATCCTCCCCTCGATGGCGGTGCCGGGCCAGCCTGACGTAAAGCGGGTCTGCAGGACGTCGGTAATCAGTACGGTCCTGATTCCCATCCCCTGCGCCACGGCAACAGACGCAAAGTCCTCGTCGCTCACCACCGCATCCGGCTTCTCGCGCGCGATGACCCGGGATGCGATCCTCTTGCAGTCCCTGTAGTACCGGTAGTACCTCCACAGCCACCTTGCGGGGTTTCTGAGCCTGCCGCTACCGTCGACCTCGAACCCCGGGGGCCTGTACTCGTCGCGCACCGAATTCCCGGCGCCCGAAAGCAGGCGCGCCGCGCCGCCGCCTGTCGTAAATCTGATGTCCGTCCCGAGGCGCGCCGCAATCGCCGCGTCGCGCGTGGCGTGCCCGAGGCCTATAGGGCTTGTGAAGAAGCTGATTCTCTTGTCCGGCACACCGCGTCCTCCTTTTGCATGCATGAATTTCTAGCTTCTCTGGCAGTCCCGGGTGCGGCCGCAGCTGCCGCCCGGGCGGCAGTGACCTGCCCCCCATCGGAATGCGCGTGAAGACGTAGGTGTCACGGTGCTTTGGCCGTCCTTCGCAGTCGACTGTAGGCATCGGTGCCCTGACGGCCGGAGCCTCTCTCTCCCGCGGCAGTGCGCCGGCGGACCCCCGCATCTCCTTCGCGCCCTCGTGCGGCCCCCTGCTGCCTTTCTGGACGGCTTCCGCCGCACTTCGGGGCCAACCCCGGCGCGTGCGGCCGAAGGCGGCGCGGGCGCCCTGACCTTCGGATCGTCCCGCCCCTGCGTTCCTTCCCAGGCTCCGCATCCCCCCCCGCCCCCGCTTGTATTATTAAGAATTTACTAAAAACTACTAAAACTTAATAGTTTTAAAACATTTATTAATAATCAATGTGAGGACACTCGCATGGACTCTTGGAAAGTAGTCATAGTAACTGTTGTTGCTGCCATAGTTGCCGTACCCATGGCAATAATCCTGACATCTCCCCCTTCAGATACGCAGGCCGCATCACAGCCCACCGACGACAAACTCTTGGTGTTGGCGTCCTTTTACCCAATCGAACAGTTTGCCATGCAGGTGGGCGGTGATATGGTCGAGGTCAAGTCGATACTTCCGCCCGGGGCCGAGCCCCATCACTGGGATCCCACGATACAGGATGTGCAAAACATGGCGCATGCAGACGCCGTTGTGGTAAACGGCGTGGGGTATGAGGCCTGGCTTGTAGACGGTTTTATGTCGGCCGACTTTGATGGCATCATAATAGACACAAGTGAAGGAGTGCCGTTATTGGATCTTGCCGAGGGCACAGGTGACCATCGGGATCCTAATGACGATGATCATCATGACGAGCACACGCTGAGCCATGACCCGCACATCTGGCTCAATCCGGCAAACGCCCAGATACAGGTCCAAAACATCGCCGACCGGCTGTCGGCCTTGGATCCGGACAATGCCGAGCAATACCGTGCAAATGCGGACGCATACAAGCGGGAGTTGTCACAACTGGATGACGATATTGAGACTGCGCTGCAAGGCTGCCAGCGTGAAATCCTGACATTCCATCAGGCGTTTGCGTATCTGGCCGACCGGTACGATCTGACGCAGTACGTCGTTTTGAAGTCCACAACTCCGCATGGCGAGGTTTCAACCCGGTCTTTGGAGCAGGCAATCGAGATTGCAAATGCCAATGACATCACAACAATCTTTGGTGAAGAAACGATTGATCCGCGCGCAGTGGATGTGGTGGCCTCTGAGATTGAGGGCGGGAAGGTGATGCAATTGTCACCCCTCGAAAATGTGCAGGATGACGGCACGTACACGGAAATAATGTACAAGAACCTGGAGGCCCTGAAGGCCGCACTCTGCCAATAAATTGGGAGTGCCGTTTTCATTGCTGGGAAGGGCCGCCTTTTTTTCCACATCGCACGCACGCTCAGCCCGTATGGGGGCGTGGGGGGGGGGGGACGCGGGGCTCCGTAGATGCAACGCTGCGGGAGAGGCCTGTTGCAAAAGCATTCGGCTGTCCGGCCCATTGGCTACGCTCAAGATTTAAATGGATTTTGGCAGTCCTTGGCCTTGGGCTCATAGTCCAGCTCGGTTATGACGTCGCCCTTACACGGCGAAGATCCGGGGTTCAAATCCCCGTGGGCCCATCCCTTTAGTGACTCAAATAGACCCGGCTCCCAATGTAACTGGGATGATGAGAATAGAACTGGACGTCACGGAGGGCGACTATGTATATTCAAACTTCGTGGGATCGGTCCGGAACAGCGAGATGAGGTGCGGTCATACGAGGAACCTAAGAAATTCCTGAACCTACCGGACGGCGTCTTTAGGGACGCGCGGGCGGGGCCCCGGCATCCCGTACGGGCGCCATATTGTTCATCGGCGCGTCTCGGCGCAGCCGTGTCCAAGCGCGCCCAGGCCCCACCCAAAGTCCGCAAATTGGGCCGGGGGGGATGAATCCGTAGAATCGGAGGGCGCCCGCTGATGTATAATACCTATATTGCCAGTAACGACCCCGCTGACTAAGATGTCCTCAGACGTGTCTTGCCGGACAGGTGTCCGCCCTACGACGAGGCGCGTTACCCTCCTGATGGCTGCACTGGCCGTGGCCGCGGCGATGGCGACGGTTTCGGGGAGGATGGAGTGAGGATCTCGCAGGTGGAGCTAGACGCGGCGTGGCCGGCCGGCGGAGGATTTCTCGGGACCGTCACCATAGACGCCGACAGGTCGAACCTCATGCCCGGCTACTGGTCGCTGGCGCTCCTCTTGTACGACACGGCTACAGATATCGTCCCCGAGACGCCCTGCACTTGGGACGGGATCACCCTGTACCGGTACACTGACACCCGGCCAGGCGGCTGTACGGCCTACGACGCCAGCGTCTCCTGGGAGGGCCCCGGATCCTGCACGCTGGGGATGGGGCCGGCGGAGCGGTGGAAGTGACCAGAAGAAGTGATGGGGAGATAGAGAGAGGAACATGCGCCATCTGATTGCCATCTCCACTGTGGTGTTTCTGCTGCTGGCCGCGGCGACGCACCTTGCCCACGCGCAGTCCGAACCGTCCATCTCGATAGAGCTGTCGCCGGACACCTTCGTGCCGATGGACACCGCCATCACGGGGACGGTAACGCTCCGCGGCCTCGACCCCGCCGCCTACTCCTCGGTCATATTCCGCGCCGACATCACGCCGTACGGCAATGCCGAACGCAGGTGCAACGGTGACGACACGGGAACGGACATCGAGATCCCGGTGAACTCCAGCTCCGCGACCTTCACGGCGCGCATCTACGACGCCTGCCCCAGCCAATACAACACCTACGGCACTTATACGCTTGACCTGACCGTATCCCGGCTTGATGACACCGCGTCCGGTGGCAGGGTCGAACTGGCCGCGGCGCAAGCGCAGTTTGGCATGTCGCGGTACCTGACCGCCGGCGAGGCCATCCCAGGGGCCCCCACGCCGGGCGCCGTCGCGTGGATGAGCCCCGACCCGACAACGCTCAGCATGCGGGCGCTCGGGGAATGGCAGTTCTTCCGGTTCCACAGCAACGTGACCAAATACCTCAACGATCACATGGGCGTACGCATCTCGGCCGATCTGGGCCACTTTGCCGCCGGCGGCGGCTTGCCCAAGAATCTGCCCTCAGAATCCCCCGAAGATGCCTGCCAGAAATGGAAGAACAAGGACATACACTGGCGGCGCGCAATCCACCAGGGACTGTGGATCGTCGCCTGCAAGGCCGGCGACGCAACCATCCTTCTGATACACGAAACCGCGGCCACCGACCCCCTGTACAGGTACAGGATCACCACGCTGCCAGCCGACAGTCCGCTCACCATAGCCGGCAGGGCCCAGGTGGGCCATACGCTCACCGCCAACACCGCCGGCATCACCGACCCCGACGGGCTCACCGCACCCGGCTACACCTACCAGTGGCTGGCCGACGACGCCGCCATAGCCGGCGCGACCGCCTCCACCTACACGCTGGTGGCCGCCGACAAGGGCAAGGCCATCAAGGTGAGGGTGTCCTTCACTGACGACAAGGGCAATGGCCATGCCCTGACCAGCGCGGCCACGGCCGCGGTGGTCCCGGCCCCCATTATCACCACGTCGCCACCGACGCCGCCGCCCCACAACCGACCGCCGGTAGCTGATGCGGGTTCTGACCAGGCGGTCAACGAGGGCGACACCGTCACCCTGGACGGCTCCGGCTCCAGCGATCCGGATCCCGGCGACACCCTGACGTACTCGTGGAGGAGCGACGGGTTCGCCCCGACGGCCCTGACGGGCCGAAACCCGGCGTTTGTAGCGCCGGCAGTCGACTCGCAGCAGCAGCGCATTGTGCTCACCCTCACGGTATCTGACGGATCGCTGACTGATACTGACACCGTTGTCATCACGGTCCGAAACGTGCCGTCATCAGGAACAATCACTCCGCCGCCACCGCCAAGAATAGTCATCCCGTCGCCATCACTGCTGATTCTGCCACCTCTGCCACCTCTTCTGACCGACACCACCCCGCCAACCATTCTGCCGACGGGGGATGCGGATCCCCACGGCAACGTGGCCGACTGCCTGACGCTGGTCTTCAACGTAGTATCCGGCGGGCCAGTCACCGGGGCGAACGGGATCGGTTTTGCCCCGTCCCATGACGGCAGATCTCAGACCGTCAACCATACAAGCTCTCCAGCCTTGGCGATACCGGACCAGCAGACGGCCGGAGACGCCATCGCCGTTGGGTGGCCCGGTGCCGCTGCCTCGGTGACCGTGGGACTCAACACCACACACCCCGTCACGAACGGCCCGATCGTCCAGCTGACCTCCCCCGATTGCGCCTCCCGAATGCCGCACCACGGCACCTTTGTGCCCGGAGTGGACATATTTGACATGTACAATCTGGACTTTGACGGGACGGATGCTGCCGGCAACTGGACGCTGGTAGTCCGGGATAATCGCGAGTGGTGGGGCGGCATCCTGAACGAATGGAGCTTGGGAATGGATACGGCAGGGGCCCTGCCCGGCTCCGGACGACCCTATCTCGTAACGGCCTATACCGGGTTAGCGGGACCTGCAACCCCCGACGCGGTAGGGGATCACGAGGTGGCCGGCAAGGCGGGCAACCCGCTAGCCCCTCTGATCCCCGGGTGGACAGACCGCACGTACACCGCCATGGTCGTCCAGTGGGGCACCCCCGAACCCGCGGCATGCCGGTAGGGCGGGCACGATCCCTGCCCGCCCGCCACGCGGATCCGTGCTGTCTGTCAGATCCGTGCTGATGCGGGCGGCGGCGTTCCCGCGGGCCTGAATTAGGATCAAATACGCGTGGGGCGAAAGTGTTTAATTGTAATCGACATGGGTGATTGTAGAACTATGGGCTCCAACTCCAAGATGATTGTAATCGGCGCGATCGCGGCCGCCGCCATAATCGTGTCCGTGTCCACCACCATGCTCGCGTCGACGTACGCACTAGAGGAGAAGCGCGATACCGCGTACGAGGACTTTCTGACGCGCAACAACAAGCACATGGTCCGCGTCTCCGAATACCAAAAGTACTGGGGGGACGGGCAGACGGACCCGCGCCTCGATGAGATACTGGACAACATACGCGTGGAGCGCGAAAAGGTAGACGGGTTCGACCCGGCATCGGCCGGGGCGCAGCAGGAGCGGCAGGAGTTCCGGAGCGCCAACGACGCGGCGGTGGCCGGACTGGTCTCGCTGCTGGTAGACGAGTACGACCTGCACATACGTCACGCGCAGGACAGCGGACTGTCGGAAATCGCGTCATCCCTTGAGGAGCAGAGGGAGGAGGCGGCGCGGATCACCGCCACGTCCTTTCCGGGGGCGGGCGACCACGTGGGGGTGACGACCGCCCACGGCGAGGAGACTGAGGAGCTCGTCATGCAGATGGAGGATGCCGGCGCGCAGGTGCGCGAGAGGCACGACGTGAGGGAGGTCGGGGACGACAAGAACACGCTGCAGGTGCTCTACTCGGTCATCACGTGCCAGCAGGAGCTCCGGATCAACGGGGAGGACTACATGGACGCCCTCGAAGAGCTTGGCGGCCTGTGAGGCGCGGGCTGCATCATGCACCACCTGCAGCGTGTCCGAATCCGCGCGGGCGCGATTGGATCTCGGCCTGTAGACTGACGCCCTTCTAATCCTTTCTCCGTCGCGGACGCCACGCCTGCCGGACGCCCCGTTAGACCGCGGTATTTCTGCGGGAGCTCCAAATCTCAAGCCCGGATGTTGCGGCGGCCGTCTCGGATGCCCATGCAGCCGCAGCATACTAGTCAGTGCCACCGCCCATCTGGGGGCCGTCCACTACAGTAAAGTTCCCGTTTTCCAGGGTGCGGGGATGTCTTCTGATGCATATCGGTCAATCAGGGCGCGAACCTGATCGTTCTTTGCCGGGTCACTCGTGACAACCTCGATTGTCTTTGCCAGGGTGTTCAGGTTTACCGCATAGGAGTCAAACCCGAGTCTTTCGACGCCATCCCTGATGGCGTACTCTGCAAGCTCCATCTGGGCCTTTCTTGCGGGTTCGATGTAGTGCTTTGCAAACTGCTGCTCCTGGTGCTTTTCAAGGACTGGCATGAGCTGGTCGATCCTGAATTCCAGTTCGCGTATTCTCTCTGAATCGCGGGTGCCGGCGGGATCTTCAGATTGAATCCTGTTCAGTTCGCCTCTCAGCCCCAAGACCTCCATCTGAATCTGCCGGAATTCCTCGTCTGACACGTGCCTGGCGAGCTCCGTGTCGCCTTCTGGCGGAACGTACATGGCTGCGAATGCTGCGGCCGCGGCCACCACCACGGAAGCCAACAGCACCTTTCTTGCCTGTGTGGCCATTGTACTCCTACGACCGTTTGGTTGACGGCGTTCCATTAAACTTGTTCATAATAGTTTCATCTGGGGTTTCTTTGTGTGCTCCGGACAGACAGACCGCACGCGTGCGTCACACTGCACGTCATTTTATCTTGCAGCAGCTCTTGCTCTGCAGCCCCCGCGCCACCCACCATATGGAGAATGTCAGGACGCCCGCGGACACGATCTTGAGCTCCAGGCCCTGCATCGGGAACACGGACAGCCCGCCGACTGCACCTAGGATGACCGCGAGGGGGGCGGTGCACGCGGGGCACCCGGGGGTGAACGCGGCGAACACGCCGCCGAATATGGGGGTGGCCGACCTTGTAGCCGACGGCTTTTTGACCAGCAGGCCTGACATCATCCTCATGCGCTTGATACGGAACGCCACGAGCGCAAAGTTGACCCCCGCAAGCGCGGATATTGCGGCGGTGAGCAGTACGGATGCGGCGACGTACGCCGGCGCGGCGGCCTCTACCACTCCTGACTCCAGGTGCAGCGGAAGCATGGACATCGTCAGC
The DNA here is from genome assembly GCA_022823825.1 of Nitrosopumilaceae archaeon. Classification (GTDB taxonomy): domain Archaea; phylum Thermoproteota; class Nitrososphaeria; order Nitrososphaerales; family Nitrosopumilaceae; genus Nitrosopumilus. Next base: position 28,202 of record JAJEHG010000037.1, read on the forward strand.
ACATAGTATATGACGCCGAGTATGGCGCCGCTTGCAACCGCAATGGCAGCATACCTCCTTGTGCGTAGCACCTCTGATATGACCTGCATCTTGGTCTGCATCATGATATGTGACAACGTCGGATGACTATTTTACCATAATGGTTCGCAGCCGTGGCAGCCGCTGACAGCCAGTCAGAACCCGCGCAGGCCCTGCGGGCGCGCCACCTCGGGGTGCTGCCTTAGCCAGTCTATCTGGGAGAGCATCTCCTGCTTGTCCTGCGGGAACGCCCCCTTTATCATGTAGGCGTTGGAGCCGTGGTTTGCGCGGAACACCGTCTGGCTGCCTCCGGGGATCTCTATCCTGCTGACTATATCGTACAGCTCGTCGAGCGCCTCCCCGTCGTTTATCATCGCAAACGGCTCTGCAAACTTGTCGTGAAACTCCTTCTTGATGCCCTCATCCAGGTGCAGCGTGAGCGTCCCCACGTAGTCCGGGGCGCAGGCGCTGATCACCTCCGCCGTGCCCCTCGCGTGCTCCCTTGAGTGCGCGGTGCCGCCGAGCCCCAGTATTATCATGCATGACATGACGTACCCCGCGGCCTTTGCCTTGTTCACCGACTTTATGATGGTCTTTGCAATGGCCCCCTTTGTGACCTTTTTGAGCACCACGTCGGAGCCGCTCTCGATCCCCAGGTACAGCATGTCGAGGCCCGCCTCCTTCATGCGGCGCAGGTCGTCCTCGCTTTTCTTGAGTATGTTCATCGGCATCGCATAGCACGATATGCGCTCGGCATGCGCAAACTTTTCGCGTATGTACCCTGTAATCTTTGTCATGTATTCGGTGTCCAGGTTCAGCGCGTCCCCGTCGGCGAGGAAGAAGCGCCTCGCGTCGGGCTGGTATCTGGCCATCATGTCTATCTCCTCCCTGACTGTCTCCCAGGGCCTCTCCTCGTACTCCTTTGAGCGGTACATGTCGCAGAACGAGCACTCGTTAAAGGAGCAGCCCAGAGTCACCTGGAATATCACGGACCGCGCCTCGGACGGCGGCCTGTACAGGGGCATGTCGTACGACAGCATATGCATGTCTGGGCCGCCGCGTCGTTATATGCCTTTATTATCGGCGCGGCCCGCTTTGGATAAAAGTAATTAAGATACGTGGGGCACTCAGCTCTCACATGGAGCTCCCCCTGCTCGCCCTGTCGATCATATCGCTTGTCAACATAGGCATACTGTCCGCGCTTATCGCGCTGTTTGCAAGGATGTTTGTCGCGACAAGGGCGCAGCTGCCGCTTGGCATGATCGTGGTGGCCGTCTCGCTGCTGTTTAACAACCTGATAGGGGCGGCGGCGTTCTTCTCGCACGACATGCTGATATCAGAGTCCGTATTCCCGTACATGCTGGGCATCGGGATCACGGAGCTTGTGGGCCTGAGCATATTCCTCAAGATAACGATGGACTAAAAGTCGGGCTCTTGGCATAGTCTGGTAATGCTCCGCGACTACATCCGGCTCAACCAGAGCATGTTTGTTGCAATAGCGGTGGCGCTTCCGGTGTCCGCGGTCGCGGCCGACGCCCTGTCCGGGCTGGAGCCGCACCTCAACGCCACGTACGCCACCATAGTGGACTATGCCGCGTATCTGGGCACGTTCGGGCTCATGTTCTACATTACAAACAGGCACAGGTACAGGGCGGGGCCCGGCGGCCGGCCCGCCGAGGCCGACCCTCGCTCCGACCTCAAGAAGATACTGGCCTCGCTGGGGGCCGGCGAGGTGGCGTACGGGGTCGTCAGGTGGGGCCTGCACTATTACATGATCGACGCGTGGGGCTACGAGCCGTACGCGTCGTCGGTGACCGCCCAGGCGGCGGCGATTGCGGTGTACTTGGTTGTGATGAACCTGAGCGTGAGGGCCACGAGGATGTACGATGGCAGCAGCAGCAGCAGCAGCAGCGGCGGCGGCGGCAAGGGCCAGAAATAATACGTGCCGCCGCCAGGCCCCGGCATGGCAGTCGAAATGTACGTGGACGGCTCCGGCAGTCCAAGGGGAGGGTTTGGCTGGCTCGTAAGGGAGACCGGCGAGTCGCATTATGAAAAGCGCGACAACGTGACAAACAACCAGGCCGAGTACATGGCCATACTATCGGCCGTGCGGCACGCGCGCTCAAAATCGGGCGCGCCCCCCTATGACGGCGCGGTGGCAGTATACAGCGACTCCCAAAACACGGTAAGGCAGCTCAACCACGAGTATGCCATAAACAACGAGGTGCTCCGGGAGCTTGCCATGCAGTGCTGGTCGGAGATTGCAAAGTTTGGCGGCCGCCGGCCGGAGGTGCGCTGGATCAGCCGCAAGGAGAACCCTGCAGGCAAGATGCTTGGCAGCTGATGTGCGGGCGGCGGCGGCGGATTCTGCAGCCTTGCGCGCCGCGATATCCTGTAGACGCGCGGGCCTGATCCTCCCGGCTTGCACAAAAAACAGATTTATTGTATTGCCAAGCCCCGCTGATCAGTGAGTACGACATCCTCGTTCCTGTCCCCCAAGGCCATTGCCGTCATCGGGGCGTCGGACAAGAAGGGCAGCGTGGGGGCCACCATCACCTCCAACATCATGAGCGGCTTCAAGGGCCGGGTGTACCCAATCAGCCCCACCCGGGCCACCGTGTTTGGCAAAAAGGCGTACAAGTCGGTACTCGACATGCCCGCCAGGGCGGACCTGGCAGTCATAGTGATCAAAAACACGCTCGTGGCGCCGGTGCTTGAGGAGTGCGGCCAAAAGGGCATCAAGTCAGTCATTATAATCACTGCGGGATTCAAGGAGGTCGACGAGGAGGGGGCGGCCATGGAAAGACAGCTAAAGGAGATCGCAGCCAAATACAACATTCACGTGATAGGGCCCAACTGCCTGGGTGTGATGAACCTCGACCCGAAGACCATGATGAACTCCACGTTCCTCAAGATCACCCCAAAGTCGGGCAAGATCGCGCTCGTGTCGCAGTCGGGCGCCATCTGCGCGGCGCTAGTCGAGGACGCCAGCGCGCAGGGCATCGGATTCTCCGCGGTAGTCAGCCTGGGAAACAAGGCCGCCATGAGCGAGGTCGACGTGCTCAAGATCCTGGCAAACCACCGGCAGACCGAGGTCATCGTGATGTACCTTGAGGACATGGGCGACGGGCAGGAGTTCCTGCAGGTCTGCCGCGACATTACAAAGCGCCTCAAAAAGCCCGTCCTCGTGTTAAAGTCGGGCCGCAGCCCCGAGGGCGCAAAGGCGGCGATGTCCCACACGGGCGCCCTGATGGGCTCCGACGAGATATACGAGGCGCTGCTGCAGCAGAGCGGCGCCATCAGGGTGGATACGATGGAGGAGCTGTTCGACTATGCCACCGCGTTCTCAAAGCAGCCGCTCCCGACCAAGGGCGACCTGGTCATCGTGTCAAACGCGGGGGGCCCCGCCATAATATCCACCGACGCCTGCTCAAAGGCCGGCATAAGGATGGCCGACATCTCCAGCATATCCTCAAAGATAGACGAGGTAATCCCGCCGTGGGGCAGCTCCCGCAACCCAGTCGACATAGTGGGCGACGCGGACTTTGAGCGGTTCCGCAACGTGCTTGAGCGCGTGCTGAGGCACCGCAACGTCGGCTCCGTCATTACGATGTGCACCCCGTCCGGGACCCTGGACTACGACGGCCTTGCCAGCGTCATAGTGGACATGTCAAAAAAGCACAAAAAGACCATGCTTGCCAGCCTGATGGGCCTCGACGAGGGCACCACCAACCGCGACATCATGGCCGCGGGCAACGTCCCATACTACACGTACGCGGAGGGCGCCATAAGGGCGCTAAAGGCGATGATCAGGTTTTCAGAATGGGCGGGCGCGCCGCCGGACAAGCCCCGGAGGTTTGCGCGCGTCTCCAAGTCTACGGTGAGGGATATAATAGACGGGGCCCGCCGCCAGGGCCGCTCCGCCCTGCTTGAGGACGAGGGCAGGGACGTGCTGCAGGCGTACGGGCTGCCGCTCCCAGAGTCCGTGCTGGCCACCAGCGCGGGCAGGGCGGTGTCCGCCGCGTCCAAGATCGGCTACCCGGTGGTAATGAAGATATCCTCGCCGCAGATAATACACAAGTCCGACGCCGGCGGCGTCATGGTGAACCTGAAGAGCGCCGCGGAGGTCCGCTCGGCGTTTGATACGATAATGTCCAACGCCCGCAAGTACGACAAAAAGGCGGAGCTGAGGGGCGTCATAGTGGCCGAGATGGTCTCAGGCGGCAAGGAGATGATCATCGGCTCCAAGCTCGAGCCGGGGTTCGGGCCCGTTATCATGCTGGGGCTCGGCGGCATATACGTGGAGGTGCTCGGCGACGTCACGTTCAGGCTCGCCCCGGTGGGGGCGGCCGAGGCCGCCGCGATGCCGCTCTCGCTGCGCACCTCAAAGCTGCTCGGCGGCGTGCGGGGCGAAAAGCCGTCCGACGTTCCCAAGCTCGCCGAGTGCATACAGAGGCTCTCGCAGCTTGTAACGGACTTTGCAGGCGACATCGCGGAGCTTGACATGAACCCCGTGCTGGTGCTCGCAAAGGGCAAGGGGTGCCGCGTCCTTGACGTGAGGATAGGGCTGACGCCGGCCGGATGATCGCCACGCCCCGTAGACTATTTACATCATTATAGAATATTTATACGGCATCGTCCCAAGCCGATGTATGGCGGCCAACGTCCTCAAGACGATCAGGACTGGCGACGAGTACATCGAGAGCCTGCGGAACCGAGACCTCAAGGTGTACCTGTTCGGCGAGCTCGTAAAGGAGCCCGTGGACCATCCGATGATAAGGCCCTCCATCAACGCCGTCGCCGAGACGTACGATCTCGCGGTGCGCGAGGAGGAGCTGGCGTCGGCCGAGTCCGGCATTACGGGGCTGCGCGTCAACCGCTTCCTGCACATTGCAGAGTCGGCCGAGGATCTCGTACTGCAGAACAAGATGCAGCGCAAGCTGGGCCAGAACACGGGGACCTGCTTTCAGAGGTGCGTCGGGATGGACGCGCTCAACTCACTCCACTCCACCACGTTTGAGATAGACGAAAAGCACGGCACCGACTACCACAAGCGCTTTTTGGAGTTCGTAAAGATGGTCCAGCGCGAGAACCTGGTGATAGGCGGCGCCATGACCGACCCCAAGGGCGACCGCAGCAAGGGGCCGTCGGAGCAGGCGGACCCCGACCTGTTCACCAGGGTGGTCGACCGCGACGAGCGCGGCGTGTACGTGTCGGGCGCAAAGGCGCACCAGACGGGGTGCATCAACTCGCACTGGATAATACTGATGCCCACGGTAAGGCTTACGGAGTCCGACAAGGACTGGGCCATAGTGGGCGCCGTCCCGGCCGACGCCGAGGGCATTACTTACGTTTACGGCAGGCAGTCCTGCGACACGCGCAGCATGGAGGGCGGCGAGGGAATAGACGCGGGAAACGCAAAGTTCGGGGGCCAGGAGGCCCTGATGGTGCTTGACAGGGTGCTCATCCCGTGGGAGCGCGTCTTCATGCACGGCGAGTACGAGTTTGCCTCGATGCTGATAGAGCGCTTTACGTGCTACCACAGACGCAGCTACGTCTGCAAGACGGGTCTTGGCGACGTGCTGATAGGCGCCGCGGCCTCGATGGCCGAGTACAACGGCGTCCCCAAGGTGTCCCACATCCGGGACAAGCTTGTCGAGATGACGCACCTCAACGAGACCATATTCGCGGCCGGCATAGCGTCGTCGCACCAGGGGCACCGCATGAAGTCCGGCGTGTACCTCAACGAGGACATGCTAGCCCAGGTCTGCAAGCACAACGTCACGAGGTTCCCGTACGAGATAGGGAGGCTTGCCCAGGACATAGCGGGGGGACTGGTCGTTACGCTGCCGTCCGAGCGCGACCTGCGCCACCCGGAGATCGGCCCCATACTTGAAAAGTATCTGGTCGGCCGCCAGGACATCCCCGTCGAGGAGCGGGTGAGGATGCTGCGACTCATAGAGAACATGACTCTGGGGCGCAACGCGGTCGGATACCTTACAGAATCGATGCACGGGGCCGGCTCGCCGCAGGCCCAGCGCATACAGATACAGCGCCAGATGCAGCTGGAATACAAAAAGGACCTTGCAAGGAACCTGGCCGGCATACGCACCAAAGACGACGCAGAGTCAAAGGAGCAGTCCGAGTACTTTAGGCGCATATTCAAGACCGACGACTCTATAATCTGAGCCCGCCTGGAGCAGACAGACGGCGGCGGCAGATGCTAATCATTACGCGCCGTTATGGCGCGGCGGCATCGCCGTCCTTGTCCCGTCCGGATCCGTCACCCGGATTGTCGGACTCCTCGCCGCCCTTCTCCTGCGGCCCGTCCTCCACATATTCCGAGTCGCCGCCGTATCCGGATGCAGCAGGCCCGTCCGTGCCATCCTGCACTGCATCCGGGGCCGCACCATCGCGCCCCGGCGCATCGGCCTGCCTCCCGTCGGCATCCTTCCCGTCTGCATCAGTATCGTCGCCGACGGCATCTTCACCGGCGCCATCTTCGTTGTCACGGGCCGTGTCGGAAAAGACAACCTTCCCGTCGTCCTTCTTTCTTGCCAGAAGCTGTTTTGATATCATCACCCCTATGATGACTGCTATTATGATATAGTTGACCGGCGGCTTTAGCGCCTGCGTTACGTATCCTATCTGGGGTATCACGTGCTCAACCTTGCCGATGTACTCTTTCTCCGTAATGGGAAAGTCCGTTCCCGGTATGGAGGCCCTGTTGGCGTCGCCCTTTGTGCGCAGCGTTCTGGGATCGTCGTCTATCACGTTTACAACCCTGTGGACTATGACCCTGTTGTGGTCAGACGGCCTGTCAAACACGATGACGTCGCCCACTCTCAGCTCGCCAAATGGGTGGTTTCCCTGCACTATGAGCACGTCGTATACCTCAAGCTCGGGCACCATGCTTCCGCTTGCCACCACATAAAACGGGTTTGGCATGCCGAATACGGCGTACAGCCCCGCCCATACTATGATTATTCCCGCTATGACTATGCCGGCATCTCGCAGTATGCCCCTTGGTATTGAACTTGATGCTGACAACTGACTAATCGCTTTGCGCCGATGCTGGCAATATCAACCATTACAATTTGGCGCCGCATTCCTCGCAGAACCTTGAGCCTTCCCTGTTCTCAAATCCGCAACTGCTGCACCTGCCGCTGTTGCCGACATCGGCTGCCGCTGTTGCCGCCGCGGGGGCGTCGGCCGGGCCGCTTCCGAGCAGTACTATCTCTCCCACCTTTCTGACGCTACTCCACGGTACTGCCTCCTCGTCCCCGTCGTCCTTTGTTATCACTAGCACCATTGTATTTGCAGAGTCTATGCCAATACGGTTCACAATGCCGATCTTTATCGCATTCTCGTCGTATACCGCCCTTCCGTTGATGTCGCTAACACTTGACGCATCAGATGGCGTGTCGGCCGGTGGCGACTGCTGCGGCACGGTGGCAGTAGATGGTGCTGCTGCAGGCGGTGGCGGCGGTGCTGCTGCAGGCGGTGGCGGCGCTGATGCTGTCTCGGCTGCCACCGTCGGCGTTGGCGCTACGCTTGGCTGCTGCTCTTGATGCTGTGGTTGCTCCGCAGTCCGGTCCGCCTCCTGCTCGTCTTCCTTTCTGAATTCCCTGTACTCTGCGATTGTACTGTTGCACACCTTGCAAGAGTACCTGCCCTTTTCAACCAGTGTCAGGCCCGGGGCGACCTCCTCGTTTGGGTTCTCGTAGTGTATCTCCGGGGGTCCCTCGTACTCCTTGTCGCACATGTTGCACATGTGCTTTGACATCCTGTCCGTGTCCATCCTGCAGAGGGGAGCCAGAAACAGGTCGGGGCCTCCTATGCTTGCCTTTGTCTGCTGTTCGTCAGTCAGGGCCGCTACCACATAGCCGCCGGATCCCCTGAGCTTTTTGACCCTGAGTTCCGAACTCATGATCTGACATCATAAAGTGGGGATTTAAGCATATGCGGTACTCTTGTGATCATTTTTCTCCTCGGACGCGGGACGCGCCCCGGCCCTGCAGTCCGAGCTGTCAAGGTTTTTAGGTAGTAATGCTGCGAGGGGTTGCATGGGCACCATACCAATCAAGGATGCGCAGACCTGGGAGTCGGAGGTAATCAACTCTGAGATTCCCGTATTCGTGGACTTTTGGGCAGAGTGGTGCGGCCCGTGCCGCATGGTCGGCCCCGTGGTGGAGGAGCTGGCAGGCGATTATGACGGAAGGGTCAAGTTCGTCAAGGTCAACATAGACGAGGCCAGCGAGCTGGCCTCCAAGTACCAGGTGTACAGCATCCCCACCCTGTTCCTCTTCAACAAGGGCGAGGTGGTGAAGCAGCAGATCGGAGCCGCATCCAAGGAATCCTATCAGGGCATGATAGACGGGGTACTTGCGTGACGCGCCGCTGACGATCCTAAAGTAATTAATACCGTCCGCGCCGGAGCATGGCCATGTCGTTTGGCGAGGTGGACACGCTCAACATGCTGTTTGAAAAGCTCAACAGCCTCTTTGACGAGTCCCAGGGGTATTACGAGTCGTTTCTTGACACCAACAACATGTACAAGCAGGGCAAGATCAGCGACAAGGAGTTCTTTCAGAGGCTCGGGGACTATGTGGTCGCGTACTCTGCGCTGGAGTTTCTTGCGATAAAGGTGCTGTTTGAGATTAAAAAGTCGGTGGACACCGGGTCGGGGGCCACGCAGTCGCCGGGGCTGATGCCCGGCATGGGGAATCCCGGAATGATGGCCGGGGCGGGAGCCTCAGGAATGATGCCCCCGAGAAGCGGGACGGCCCAGAATCCGGTGGGAGGCCCCCCCGGAATCGTCTCTGCAAACGAGGCGTTTGGAAGCGTGGGCACGCTGCCGTCGCCGGACCCCTCACTCGTGCCCCGGCAGCAGGCCGGCACCGTGCAGCCGGGTGCGGGCGCCGCTCCTCCCACCCCGTCTGGCGCATGCGCCTCGTGCGGGACCGCGCCGCGGCCCAACGCAAAGTTCTGCACCGGGTGCGGGACAAGGGTGTGATCCGCAGCCGTCCCTGACCGGCAGCGTACGTGACCGATTATTGCAGTTTTGCAACAAAACTTACTGAGTGGTGCCGCAGTCCGGGCAGAACTTTGCAGTCTGTGATATGCCGCCGCCGCACTCAAAGCAGAACCTGCCCTTGGCGCCCTCCCTTGGCGCCTCCTCCTTGCCGTAGGTGTTGCCGTACGTGGCGCTGCTCAGGACCGCCCCGGACGGCTCGTACTTGTCGTCGTCTATCATGACTGGGGCATAGTCCTGCTCTGCCATGAACGTCAGCATCCTTGGCACGCCGTCGGGGTTCTGCCCCTTTGGGTCCGGCACGGTGTCGCCCAGCCAGAAGGCGAACCTCATGAGCGTGAGCTCTGGGGTGGAAAAGGCCAGCGTGTGCTTTGACATGTACTCCTGCGCCGCCTTTTTGCCGTCAAAGACCTCCATGCGCGTCACATCCGGCGCGTGAGTATAAGAGTTTTCAAGTGGCGGATTCCTCTGCATTATCGGGTGACGCCTTCTCCTAGGCGCGGTCCCTCCGTCCCGTCATCTGCGGGCGTTTTACTCGTCGGCCCTTTCCACCGTAACCTGCCCGCCGTCGCGTATCCTGAACGTGATGCGGTGCGGATAG
>JAJEHG010000006.1 GCA_022823825.1 Nitrosopumilaceae archaeon
GTCGTACGGCGTTTCAAGGGATGACAAATGCACAGATAATCAGGATTTATTGGCTCCGTCCATCCCTATAAATTAGATCATATTAATCTGCCAGTTGGCTGGGCTGGCACGACGAATATCGTCATTCGGTACCAACCTCGATTTTCCCTACACTGGATTCACCAACATATGGACAGATACAGTACGAGGAGGCATTAATTCTGAGAAAATATACGTGGTACAAACAACTGTCAAGGTAATCCAACGTTGCATGCTCATGGCTACCAACCCCGGTGATCTGGTTTTAGATCCTACCTGCGGATCCGGGACAACAGCTTTCGTGGCAGAGAAGTTTGGGCGCAGGTGGGTTACTTGCGACACGTCGCAGGTAGCCATTTCACTTGCCCGGATGCGCTTGATGTCGGCAGTCTTTGACTATTACAAGCTTAGGTCGGAATCGGACGGAGTATGTGGGGGGTTTCAGTACGAGACGATCGAACGTAAGACCAAAAAGTCAATAGCTGGAATCGTAGACAACAGCGGAGAGAAAGATGATGAAGAGTTTGAGTCGCAGTACGAGACACTCTATGACAAGCCGCTTGTCGACAGTAACAAAAAAAGAGTGTCTGGACCCTTCACGTTGGAATCAGCCTCCCCACCGACTGTAGAATCACTCGACACCATGCATGCCAAGACTGACGAGGATTCGTATGTAAACAAGCTGCCAGAACTCGCAGGAAGACACTTTCAGGACAACTGGCGCGCGGCACTAAAGGCCGTGGGCATATCCGGCAGAACCGCAATAAAGTTTGAGAATTTGGAGCCACACCCTGCGTCAAGGTGGATACACGCCTCGGGGATGACTGCGGACTCCAAGAGAGCGGCAGTCTCGTTCGGCCCCGAATACGGCACCATGGACACTAGGCAGATCCAATACGCACGCGAGGAGATCAGGATGCTCAACGAGAGGTTCGACATTGTGATACTTGCAGCCATGCAGTTTGACCCTGCTGTACACGACGAGGTGGCCGGCCTTAACGGCAACAACAGGGTTGAGGAGGCATACTACATGGTCGACATAAACAAGGATCTCATGAACCGGGATCTCAAGTCGCCCAAATCACCAAAGTCTGCTACATTCTGGATGATCGGGCAGCCCGATGTGGAGGTGGAAAAGGACGGGGATCAATACACGGTAGAGGTCAGGGGGTTTGATTATATGGATCCCAAGACCGGTGAGATGAGATCCGGCAACACAGACAATGTCGCCATGTGGTCGCTTGACACCAATTACGACGGACGCTGCATGTACCCAAGGCAGGTCTTCTTTCCAATGTCCGGGAGTACGGGCGAAAAACTGTATGAAAAAATGTTAAAGAATCTCAAAGCAGTAATAGACAAGGACAGGTTGGAATCATACAAGGAGACTAGATCCCTCCCGTTCCGACCATCTGCCGACCCGGGCATCACGGAAGTACAGAGGATCGCAGTCAAGGTGGTCGACGAGGCCGGGCGCGAGACCATGAGGGTGCTGAACCTTGGCTGATCCTAGTAGGAACTCTCAACCCAAGACCATCAAACAGCTGATAATAACCAGTCCGTACGAGGAACCGATAGAGCATTACAGGTTCGATCCCGATACCGGAGCGTACGGAAAGAGGGCCGGCCGGCGGCCGGCAGGGTACATCAGGGCTACGAGGGGAAGCAAGCGCGGGAACGATGCGGCGTTCTTTGAGAAGATTCCGCGCATCAACCACATAAGGGAAAAGGTCTCGGAGTGGCGGCAGAGTGGCTATGCGGGGGCTACCCACACCACGAGACAGCTGCTCAGACGCTGGCACGATCCGGATCTGCGCAGGCCCGACAACCGGTTCTTTTACTGCCAGCTGGAGGCAATAGAGACAGCGATATGGGCCCATGAGATCGGCAGGGACGATCCGCTCATCCGCAACCTTGATGGGGACGGCGGCCCCTTCAAGAGGCTTTGCTGCAAGATGGCTACGGGCACGGGTAAGACAGTGGTCATGGCCATGCTGATCGCCTGGCAGGTGCTAAATGACATCAACAACAGGAACGACGGCTTTACAAGGAACATACTGGTCGTGGCACCCAGCATATCCGTAAGACGAAGACTGGCAGTCCTAAGGCCGAGCGACCCGAACAACTATTACGAAAAGTTCGCAATAGTGAGTAGGTCCGGGCTTGAAAAACTCAGCAGGGCGAGGATAACGATACACAACTGGCACGTCCTGATGAATGCCGCAGAACAGAAGAGGCCGGCGGGCCCGGCATCTCGCGTCATGCTGGACGTGCCGGTGTCAGACTCCAAGTTCTCCAAGGACGTGCTGGGCCACGCATCCCGCAACATGCTGGTGATAAACGATGAGGCCCACCATGCCTGGAGGCCGATGGGACTGGATGAGGAGTCGATGCGAAAAAGAGAGATGAAGAACGAAAGGGAGCGCGCAACTAGATGGATGGAGGGGTTGGACAAGATAAGCCGTGACAGAAACATCATGGCCTGCTACGACTTTTCTGCCACGCCGTTTCGACCCACGGGACACTCCGTGAGCGAGGTGGAGAGATTCAAGTGGGTCATATCGGACTTTTCCTTGGAGGACGCGATAGAGTCTGGACTGGTCAAGACACCGAGGACGCCAAAACACGACGACAGTGGCACGTATACCAAGGAGGGTATGTCCAAGTTCCACCACATATTCCCGCATGTAAAGGACGACTTTAAGATGGCCAGGAATGAGAGGGATCCGCTTCCGCAGCTGGTGAAAGACGCGTATGACATACTGAGCTCCAACTGGAGCAAGACTAGGAAGGAGTGGAGGGACAAGAAATATGAGATACCCCCCGTTATGATAACGGTCTGCAACAACACGAGGTCGTCTGAGCGCATAGTGCACCATTTCAACTCCAACATGGCCCAGTTCGCAGAGCTTGCAGGCGGCATGGAGAAGATAGACACGGTCGCACTCGATGCGGAGGAGGGCCGGGACAGCCTGGTTGAGCTGCGCACCAAGATAGACACGGTCGGCATGGTGGGCAAGCCCGGCCAGGACGTCACCCACGTGGTCTCGGTCAACATGCTTACCGAGGGCTGGGATGCCCACAACGTGACACACATAATGGGACTCAGGGCGTTTGAGAGCCAGCTGCTATGCGAGCAGGTGGTCGGCAGGGGACTGCGCCGTAACTCGTACGAGGTGGATGTCAGGACCGGACTCCTGCTTCCGGAATACGTGGATGTCTTTGGGATACCGTTTGCGTTCATGCCCCACGAGGGTTCGGGGGGTGGGGGCGGGATCGTCCAGCCGGTTACTGCCGTATATCCGGAGGAATCCAAGGCAGAACACGAAATTGCTTGGCCTAAGGGGGCGGTCAAGGTTGAGCTTGTAGACAGTCTCGCCGTCGACTGGGAGCGCATACCGCCCATGGAAATAGACGGCCGGGGGCTGGCGACCAGCGTAACGGTGGCGCCGTCACTTGATGGAAAACATATCGGCAGGGAGACGGAATTAAGGGTGGAGGGATCGCGGCTGCAGGAGTTCGTCTTCCGGGTGTCAAGCAGCCTGTATATGGAACTGGATCTAGGCGCGGCCGACCCGTACAGAGTGGCCGGCCTCATACGAACTGTGAACAGCTATGTCAACAGCGGGAGGATCGCGGCTGCCGGCGTGTCAAGGACCGAGAGGGAAAGGTACGTCCGCTCACTCAAGGCCAACATGAACGATATCGTAAGACATGTAGCAAAACACATCAAGTATGAGAGGACTGAGAACACGTACTTCAAGCCCGACGATCCCGCCCACCCTACTATATCCACCAAGACCATGCCCAGATGGTATTCTAGGCGCAAGTGGCTGCAGGAAGACGACGTCTCAAAGTGCCACCTCAACGTGGGCGTGTATGACACCGATCTGGAACGCGATGCCATGCGGGAGCTTGAAAAAAACCCCGGTATAAAATCCTGGGTGAAGAACGACCAGCATCTGGGATTCAGGGTGCCGTACCACCATCAGGGCGCTTGGCACGATTATTATCCGGATTTTCTTGTCAGGCTTGGCAATGACGTCACCGCTGTCATAGAGATGAAGGGTGCAGAGGAGGAGGCCGCAGACAAGAAGCAGGAGGCACTGGACGAATGGGTAAACGTGGCAAACGCGGACGGCGGGTACGGCATCTGGGCAAACTGCGGCCTGACAAGGAGCGTTGCAGGGCTCAAAGACGTGATAGAGGTGGCACTCTCAGAACACAAACGGTTTGGGATCACAAGCGACGAGATGAGGCTAGAGGCCGCATGTCCCGTCTGCGGTGCGCGCGCCTCTGGGATCGACGATGTCAGATCCGTCTTTGGGTTCAGAAACACAAAAGGCATAAGACGCCCGCAGTCGTGGTGTAGAAAGTGTCGCGCATCTCGTTTGCGCACGTGATATCAATCGACCCGAGAGTGTATGGTTGACTGATGTGAACGTTTTAAACCCTTTGCCAATAAGCTCTGTTACAAATTCATGATAGAGGGGATTGTGTTGCACTAGTTGGAGCGGCAATATCACAAATTCGCAACAAAACCTGTACAATTAGACTTAATAGTGCTAGTCCCTGATGTAGGACATGGTAACCGAGTCGCCCGTGGTAAAAGATACCAAAAAATCCAGCATAATGATTTACAAATATGAGACTGAAATCCAACATACATATCTAGACATACAAGAAAAAATAGAGAACACGATATCGCATCAGTATGAAATAAGAAAGAAGAAGGATGAACCAACTCAAAGATATGTGACATACGAGTTTAGTAGGCGCGAAACCACGAAAGATATTCTATGGTATGCAATAAAATCGGAACGAGAATTGCCAGAAGAGGAAAGGCCGCAGGTTACGTACCACGATATCTACATAAGCAAAAAAGGGTATCTGGTTATTGCAGGCCTGACAGACAGAAATACATTGTTAAAATATCTTGCAATGTTGCTACATTCAGGAATGTATAATTTTACATCTAGGCACTTAAACAAATCAGAAATTCAAGAAATAACAGCAAAAATACTTGCAGAAGATCCCAAAAATATAATTTATGCTCCACGATTTCGTTTTTTTGAAAGATACAAGGGCAGAGAATTTAGTGATTTTCGCAGATCTGAAATAGAAAGCGCAGAAGACGATAGAGAGTACCCCGAAATGCTGGAAAAGTGTCAGTATTTTGAACCCATATTCAACATACAGAAAATCATATGGGATGAAGTTGACCCCGGCTCCCGCATTGAACTATATCAACGTGGGTTAATTCGTAGTTCACACAGACGGTTCTTTACAGACTGGATAGAATTCGTAAATAAGTACGTTCCGTGGGGCTTGTGAAAAAAGATTTAGTGGGGCATGCGTATTATATTATATGGTAGAACTATGGATGATATTTATAGGCTCGGCAATCTCAATAACTATTACCTTCGCTGTGCGGAAATATGATAGTCATAAAAACACACAGATGAGACACGGGATTTTGAAAGAGGCTAAAACAATTTGTGAAGACCTCAAGGCAATATTGAATGATGTTGTGCCGAGTGGTGATTTAGAAGAATATTATGATATAGACAGCTCGTTGCACGCGTATTTTCATGAGAACCAGAAGAAAATTAAACAACTCATGTATGAATTAGAAAATGTTAAAAATTGGCACAGAACTAAAGAGGGCAAACAGGCAAAGGCATTTGTAGACATGCTGGAATGGATAACAGGAAAATTCTACCGTTATGATTGTGATGAAGAAGAGAGAATACGTATTTGGACGAAAAATGTACAGGAGTTTCACTCAAGAATGACAAAGATATTAAACGAAATCAAGACGAATTAATTAGAGATTTTGCTTCTGATTTAGCTCCTGCAGAAATCACATCTTTTGATCGGTTGAGATCAAATGTAGGTTGAAATTCCATATGATGGTTCTCCATTTTTCCTCTGTCGTGATCCCGGTGGCTTCTGGATGTTCTGCGGATCGTATCGTACTTTCACACGTGATTGTAGTACACCTCATATCCTCAAACATGGGTATGCCATGTCTCCGAGGTCGCGTAACGTCTTTTCACGATCGCGTATGGTACCGATGAGTAACTTCATCTTGTTGTTGTTCATGTCCCACTTGAGGTAGATATGCAGGCATAATTGGCCTTCTACCAAGACCTTCTTTGATGCATTCATGCATACAGACAGTCTGCTGTAACGAAGTACTGGGAGTTTTTGCCCATGTACTTTTTGGTGCCCGCAAGCAAGGTGCCCGCAAGCAAGGTGCCCGCGTTGTGCTTGAACTTGTTTTTTGCCAAGCCGGAGGTGATCCAGTACATAATCATCATCATTGAGGAAAAACGGATAGTACTTCTTTTCCAGAATCTTGACCCACGCCTCATCTGCACAATATCAGTCACCGATCTCTGGAATAGACTGTCAGTATACAGGAAGGCAATCTTGGAATAATGCTCAATCCATCTGTATATCACAGAATTCGTCACGCTTATGCCTCGCATCTCGAACAAATCCGTGACTGCCCGCGTGCTCATACCCAAATAGTACAGGTGCAGTGTTTCGCTTACGACTACCAGTGCATGTCTTCTGTACCTGAACCTGAAATTTGTCGAAAACGTCCTACCGCGCGCGGGTATTTGTACAACTGGACGTTGCCCGACTTGTTGCTACAATAGCCCTATAATGTACTGCCAAATCAGACGGAGATACTCAAACTGCAAATCAGACACTCTTGATCTGTTTTTTGAGGGACGTGAGGGCCCCATCGATCCTTGTTTTACGCTCTTCAAGCACGCTCCGGAACCTTGTGACAGTCCTCTTGCGGGCAGATATCATGCGCCTCTGTTCCGCGTACCCAGATGAACCCCTCGAGACCCGGTCGCGCAGGGACGAGACGGGCCCAAGAGACGACGTAATAGTGTTCAGTATCTTCGGATCGGACGCAGCTGAGTACGAGGACGGTTTCACATTGGCGGCGCCTCCCTTTCTGAGTGCGCTCCTGATATCTCCGGCGGTCATCTTGCGGATGGGCCTCCCTATTGCACGGGCGTGCTGTACAAGTAGGGCCGCCGTGCCGTGCGCCGTCCGGAACGGCACGTCGTGCTCAAGCACGAGCCGCTCGGCCACGTCGAGCGCCACAAGATCGCTTGCCTCCGCCACACGGCGCATCCGGGCCTTGTTTACGCGCATGCCACCAAGCACGGACTGCACCGCAAGCAGGGCCGATACGCCGGCATCCGACACCATCCACAAAAGCGGTTTTGTCCGCTGCAGGTCGCGCCCGTATCCGGAGGCAAGTCCCCCTACTATTCCCAGCATGGCGCTTGTATATCCGGCCGCCTCAGCCGCTCTGGCGCGTGTAATCTCAAGCACGTCCGGGTTCTTCTTCTGGGGCATTGCGCTCGACGGCGATGATATATCGTCTTCCAGCTCCACAAACGAGAACTCCGACGTGGACCACACCACCACATCCTCGGCCAGCCTGCTGAGGTTGGACATCATTATAGAGACTGCGGCCGCGTACTCGGCCGCAAAGTCGCGGGTGCCGGTTGCGTCAAGTGAGTTTTCCAGTATTCCGTCAAAACCCAGCAGTTCTGCGGTATACGCGCGGTCGATCGGCAGGCTCGTCCCACCCACGGGCCCCGCCCCGAGCGGGCTCTTGTTTACGCGCCCGTAGGCGCCCGACAACCTCTCGTAGTCCCTGAGCAGCGCGTCGGCATGGGCGAGCAACCAGTGCGAGAACAGACCCGCCTGAGCCTGCTGCATGTGCGTGTACAGCGGCATGACGGTGCGCCTGTGGTTTGATGCGAGTAATATCATGGACTCGGCCGCGTCCAGTATGTGTCCGCACATCGCGTTGATGTCATCTCGAACCTTCATGCGTATATCGAGCGCCACCTGGTCGTTCCTAGAGCGGGCCGCGTGCATCCTGCCGCCGTGCGCGGCCCCCGCCCTCTCGACTACGAGCGACTCGACCATCTCGTGTATGTCCTCAGCGGTGCCCCCAGCGTCCTTCCCGCCGTACGTGGAGCCGTTACGCGCAAACAGGCTCCGCCTTCTTCGCATAATCTCGGACAGCGCCCCCAGTATGCGGTGGGCCGACATCCGCGATATGAGCCCCGCCCTTAGCAACATCAGCACGTGGGCCTGGCTGCCCAGTATATCATATCGTATGATCTCCGCGTCCTCCCCAGCCGAGGACAGGTAGCCGAGGATTCTGGGGTCGGGTTTGCCGTCCCCCATGCGAGCACGGTACATGGTGTTACTTCTCTAATGGTTATATATAGCATAAATGGGAGTGGTGCCATATGAGCCAGCAGGAGATCAAGCAGAAGAGAGTTAAGATATTCGATGAGCTCTCAAAGATCGTGGATCCAGAGATAGACATGTCCATAGTGGAGCTGGAGCTCATAGACGAGGTCGACATAAGCGACAGCGACGTAAGGGTTGATTTGCACCTCACAAGCCCGTTCTGTCCCGCGATATACGGGTTCAAGATATGCCAGGACATACACGACAACCTGTTGATGGTGGACGGCGTCGACGACGTAAAGGTCAACGTCTCAAACCACTTTATGGCAGAGCAGATAAACCAGCAGGTCAACAACTCGCCAAATCCTAAAAAGGCAGCAGGCGACAGTCAGGGCGCGTCGCAGGCCAGCGAACCGGCAAAGGGTGCGGAAGGTTCCGATTCAGCATCATTATCAACATCAACAACTGCGTCAACATCACAGCTAGGGTCATCTCCGCCCCCACCACCGCCACCACCATCACCGTCCACAGACGCGCCGCAATAGTCGGCGGCGACCACAGCGTCCACCACAGCTACAGCATCCTCGTCTTGTTACATGACGGCGAAATATGTCAATTCCTTTTGCGCCACCGCACCCGGCACGCAATAGCCGTTGTCACTTTTGGTTATTGTTGCCGCTGCCGCCGCCAAAACCCAGCATGTATCCGCGCAACAGCTGTATGCCCATCGCGGGATCCACCCCCTTCGGGCAGACTTGGCTGCAGGAGCCCGCAAAGTGGCACCGCCATATGCCGTGCGAGTCGTCTATCACCTTCAGCCTAGAATCCTTGCCCTTGTCCCTGCTGTCGCCCACGTAACGGTACGCCTGTGCCAGAGCCTGCGGCCCCAGAAACGAGGAATCGGTCGCCATAGTGGGGCAGGCCGCGTTGCACAGCCCGCACTTTATACAGTTGGCAAACTGTATGTACTGCTCCAGCTCCTCAGGCGACTGCGGGTACTCCTTGAGCTCGCCGTCCGGTACACCTTCAAGCTCCGTGTTCTCCCGGTCCAAGTACGGCCTGACCTCGCGGTGGTTCTCAAAGAGCGAGTCAAACCCGACTGCAAGGTCCCGTATCACCGGAAAGTTCTGCAGCGGCTCCACCGTAATCACCGAGGAGTTCAGCTCGTCAATTTTCGTAAAGCAGGCAAGCCTGGGCCTGCCGTTTATCATCATGCCGCACGAGCCGCAGGTGGCCTGCCTGCACGAGTACCTGACGGCCACGGAGTGGTCCAGGCTCTTCTTGACCTCCAAAATCGCGTCTAAAACGGTGGTCCACTTTTCGTACGGGACGTCAAAGTCGTCAAATCCAGTAGTGGAACTGTCGTGCGCGGGGTTGCTGCGGGCTATGCGGAGCGTAATCGTACGCTGCGTGCCAGTCTGCTGCGCGGAGGCCTGACCAGCTGCTGCCTGCAACGCCATAGTCAGACCATCCCCATGTTGGTCATAATAATGGTTCGCGACCCGTACGCTATCAGCGCGAACATGGCCGCCAAGCAGCCGTACGAGACTGCCTTCTCATAGCGGGGCCCCTGGCGCAGCTCAAGCAGTATGACGCGCAGCCCGTTGAACCCGTGTATTGACAGCAGCACCAGTATGATCTCTAGCATCAGCGCGTACGGCAGAAACCTGTAGTTTGCAAGGACCGTCTCGTACTCCAGCGAGGCCGCAAACCCGCCCGACGTGAGCCTCATCAGCACGTGCACGGCCACCAAAGCGACGGCGGCAAGCGCCGTGCCGTAGTGGATCTTCATTATGGTCGATTCCCTGAGTATCGCAGTCGCCATAGTCACACCCCGAACATTACGGCAAGGCCGTACATCATAGCTATCGCGGCAAGCACGATTGCAGTGTATATTCCCAGCTTGTGCCTGTAGTTCTGGGACGCCGGTATATACGGATAGTCGGGCCTTGCCGCCCGGCCCACGCCCACGCCGCCGTGCCCGAGCATGACGCGTATCCCGTTGACCGTATGGAACACGCACATCCCGATGACGATGGCAAGCAGGATGTGCCCCTCCGTAGTCTGCGTTATGGCAAGGAACTCGTCCCACCCCATCTTGCCCTGCAGAATGCTGCTCGTCTCGTAGATGTGCCCGATGAAATACGCAAGCAACCCGAGGCCCGACAGGCGCATCAGCCAGTACGCGACGCGCTCTATCCCGTACCTGCCGGGGTTTATCATGCCGCCGACGCCGGCCCTGTTGCCGTCGGCTGCGGTTTTGGCGCTGCCACTGCTGCTACTGCTGCCAGCGCCGTCATAGCGGTCCTGAGAGTCGGTTCCGGCCTCCCGGCCCGCATCCCCCTCTTCTTGGTCCACGGAAGCCATTAGTACTTCCTCTCCACCGGCTTGTATTTGGTGATTGTGACCGGGTGCGTCTTCATTATGGGCCCCTCCGGGTCGTAATATGCGAGCGTGTGGTGCAGAAAGTTCTCGTCGTCGCGCTTTGGATAGTCGGTGCGGGCGTGCGCGCCCCGAGACTCCTTGCGGTTTATGGCGCCCACCAGAACGATCTCGGCGACCCTGAACATGGAGTCCAGCTCCATTACATTCGTAAAGTTGGTGTTGTATTCGGCCGCCTTGTCATCGACGTGCTTCCATGACTCCTTGCGCAGGTTCCGCACCATACGTAGCCCTTCTGCAAGCTCGTCCCCGTTCCGGTACACGTACGCGTTAGAGTTCATCGCGTCTGTCAGCCTCTGCCGCACCTCGTAGGGGTTTGCTCCCCCTCCACCCCGGAATATGCCGTCGTAGATGCGCTTTTCCTCCGCGTTTACGACATGGTGCGGCCACGGGGGCCTGGATGCAGCGGACTCCCGCTCCGCGTACATGGCGGCCTGCTCGCCGGTTATCTTGCCCCACACTATGCACTCAGACGTGGAGTTTGCGCCTAGGCGGTTGGAGCCGTGCACGCTGTTGCAGGCGGCCTCGCCTGCTGCCCACACGCCCTGTATTTCCGTCGCCCCGTCGATGTTTGTGTGCAGCCCCCCCATCATGTAGTGGCACACGGGCCTGATGTCAAGCAAATCTTTTGCCGGGTCTATCCCGGAGAACTTTATCGATATCTCGCGTATGCCCCCCAGCTTTTCCTTTATGCGCTCGTCGCCTATGTGGCGCAGGTCCAGCTTCATGCAGTCCACGCCGGTCTCGTGCTTGAACCCGCGGCCCTCCCGTATCTCGGACATTATCGACCGCGACACGATATCGCGGGGCGCCAGCTCCATCTTTGAGGGCGCGTACCGCTTCATGAACCGCTCGCCGGCGCTGTTCAGCAGGTATCCCCCCTCGCCGCGGGCCCCCTCGGTAATCAGTATGCCGGAGGGCATTATCCCGGTGGGGTGGAACTGGACGAACTCCATGTCCTTTAGGGCCATGCCGGCCCTCAGCCCCATGTCCAGCCCGTCGGGGGTCGAGGACAGCGCGTATGTCGAAAAGCTGTACAGCCGGCCCGCCCCTCCCGTCGCGATAATCAGGGCCCTTGCCCTTATCGAGTAAAAGTCGCCCGTCCCCAGCTCTATGGCGGTAAGCCCCAGAAACTTGCGGCCGTCATGTACTATACATGTGGCAAACCACTCGTTGAGATACGAAATGTTGTCAAACTTTTGGCACGTGTCGTACAGCGTCTGCATCTCAAAGAACCCCACCTTGTCTGACGCGTACGTGGCGCGCGGAAAGCTGTACCCCCCAAAGTTGCGCTGGTCTATCCGGCCGTCCTTGCGCCGGGACCACGGCATGCCCCAGTGGTCCAGCTGGTGTACCTCGCGGGGCATCTCGACGCAGAGCCGCTCGGCCACGTCCTGGTCTGCCAGAAAGTCGCTCCCCTTTACCGTATCGTACACGTGCGACTCTATCGTGTCGCCCTCGTCCTCGAACATCACGGCGGCTGTGCCGCCCTCGGCAGACACGGAGTGCGAGCGCATCACCTGGAGCTTTGAGATGACCGCAATCCTCAGTTTGGGGGCGGTCTTTGCCGCGGATATGGCAGCCCTGAGCCCCGCAAGACCGGAGCCGCATATAAGCAGGTCATACTCGTCTATGGTATCGACCATAATCGTTCACGGACGCTCCGCGCCGAGATATTAAAAATGTAATAACCGGGGCGGCAAGACTAAAATATATCGCTAGCGATATAACATCATGAGCTCGGCATGGTTTGAGAGGGTCAAGAGTGCCATCCCGAGGGGCTTTTCTAGATATTACATCATAAGCATACTGCAGGAGGGGCCCCACACGGGCAAGGAGATCATAAACAGGGCGGCAGGCGAGAGCGGCGGGGAGTGGAGGCCCTCGCCGGGTTTGATATACCCGCTGCTCGGCAGGCTGCTTGACGAGGGGCTGATTGAGGAGTCCGACGATGGCGGCAGGTACGCGCTCACGCAGAAGGGGGCGGACACGGCGGAGGACATGAAGAAGATCAAGGACGGCATAGACAGGCAGATCGACGTGCTGTCCCGGCTGGGGAACGCCGGCAGGTTTGTCGCGGCAGACGTGATAGAAAGAATAGCCTCGATTGCGGCCATACTGGGCCAGAACGCGGCAAGGATGACTGCAGAGGACGCCGAGCGGTACAAACGGTTTCTGAGGGACGAGCTTGCCAGGATGGAGGGGCGTACAGGGGACGGCGCCGACAGCGATCCGGAGAAGAGCAATACCGGGGACGAAAGCGGGGACGAGACGAGCATCCCCGTAAGATAGTCTGCGGTGACGTCAAGCATAAATAACAACCCGGACGCTCCTGCGCTGTGTCAGACTCCAACAAACCCGAGAAGAAGAGCATCCGTGAGATGGTAAAGAGGGGCGACTCGCCGCTGGTCATACCCGGAGTGTACGACGCGCTGGGCGCAAGGATAGCGGAGAACGCGGGGTTCGACGCCATGTTCCAGACGGGGTACGGCACGTCCGCGTCCCTCCTTGGCATGCCGGACTATGGGTTCGTCGGTGCCGCGGAGACAGTCGAGAACGCGAGGCGCATATGCGCGGCGACCAGTTCGCCCGTAATAGTGGACTCGGACACCGGGTACGGCAACGCCCTGAGCGTCTGGAAGCTGGTGGGGGACCTGAAAGCGGCCGGCGCGTCGGGTATGTTTCTGGAGGACCAGAGGTGGCCCAAGCGGTGCGGCCACATGCAGGGCAAGGACGTCATATCACAGGAGGAATATACGGAAAAGCTCGGGGCCGCGGTGGACGCCAGGGGCGACTCTGACTTTGTCATAGTGGCGCGCACAGACGCCCGCGCGACGCTGGGGCTTGACGAGGCGATAGAGCGCGGCAGGCAGAACAAAAAGACGGGGGCAGATGCCGTGTTCATAGAGGCACCCGCGAGCATAGGCGAGATGAGGAGTATAGGGCGCGAGATAGACGCCCCCCTAGTCGCAAACATGATAGAGGGCGGCGTCACTCCCATTAGCCCGGCGCAGACCCTGCACGGGATGGGGTTCAACATCATACTGTACCCGCTGTCGGTGCTCTTTGCGAGCGCGCACGCGGCATCAGGGATACTTGCGGAGCTGCGGCAGACCGGCGCCACCAGGGAGTCGAGCAAGAGCGCGCTGAGCTTTGACCAGTTCAACGAGATAGTAAACCTCTCAAAGTTCAAGGACATGGAGTACAGATACGGCGGCAGCGGCAGAAGCGGCAGCAACAAAAGCCACTGACCGCCCGCGGCAGCCGGCGCAGGCATTGCATGGCGCGCGTCGTCACACTGTCAAAAATAGTATAAAAAATGCCAAAAAAGAGAGACTCACTGGGAGTTTCTCTTTACCTCGATCTCGATCGTCGATACGTTTCGCGTTCGTCCGTCCTGAGACTTGAGGGACTCGGAGCCTATGCGGATCTCTCCGATAGAGCAGCCAGCAATCTCGGTCTTTCTCAAGACGAGCTGGGCGACGTCTACGGCGTGCCCGATGCTGAGCCCCCGAGCCTTGATGTTCACTTTTGGCAGGTTGACCAGCTGAATCGCCGTGGCAGTCACGTACGTCATCAGAGGCTTCTTGCCTATGAATATGGTGTCTCTTGCTTCGTTAGACATTGCAACCCGACAGGTTGTGTATTATTTATAGTTAAGATGAGGTGCGGAAAAGGCGCTGCGGCATCGGTGACGGCGGCCGCCGTACGCTGCCCGGGCGCGCCTGTCATCAGGGGAGGCGTATCGTGCCAAAGCCGTACTCGAGGCACGTCTGGTAGTGGCCGCGGATCTCGGCCTCCCACCCCCTGCCGCGGTCAAGCATGTCAAGTGACATCCTAAGCGGGGGGATCTCGCCGCGGTGCCTGCGGTTTCTCTCCACGAGCCCGTCGCGGAACTCGTCCTCCGGGAGCGAGTTGCTCTTCTTGCCGTTGCACGGCTGGCAGGCCAGCACCAGGTTCCACGCGTTGTCGTCGTATATGTACGTCCACGGGATCAGGTGGTCCACCTGCACGTAGCCGGGCTCGAGCCTGTCGCGGCAGTAAAAGCAGCAGTCCGTGAACGGGGCGAACATGCTGCGGTATTTGGTCAGCGCCTGCCTCCCGGCGTCCATGCTCTCGATTTTAGTCAAGAGCCTCGGCAGGGTCGGGTTCAACGGCTCGAGGAACTTTGTCCATTCGATGAGGACGGCCTTTGAGAGCAGCGCATTGTTCTTTTGGAAGAACTCGAATGCCTCCGGCTTCAGCCTGATGGCCTGCTCGTCGTCGTCATAGTCGTAAAACGACCGCACCTCCGCCGTCCGGTTTCCGACGGGAACCTTTTGAAAGCGCGGCACCACTATGGAGGTCTTGGACTTGGCGTGCCCGAACACGTTTCTCAGTATGAGCTTTTTGGCCCTCTCCACGTCATTTTTGTCAAGGCGCGAATAGTCAGCCGGCGTGCTCTTCCCGAATACGTTTCTGAGCTTTGTTATGGCGTGCGGCGTATGCTTTGCGTCATAGTTCTGGCGCATGTGCAGTACGTACTCTTGGTGCCAGTAATACTTGAGAAACTTTTCGGCCAGATACTCGTATGGTATGCGCAGGACGGATTGCCTTTCCTCCTCTTTCTCTTCATCATCATCCCGGCCCGCGCCGCGGTAACCGCCCTGGCAGTGCTCCAAGATGGCGCGCGCGAGCGCAAACTTGTACGTGTTGGCCTTTGAGCCGTGACTCAGTATGGACAGAAAGCTCTTGGTCAGCCCGGCATGCGACGTGTCGGGGGACATCCCTGCGTACGACGGGGGGCGCAGCCCGCCCGGGTCGATGTCAGGCAGCCTCGAGGGATCCGCCAGACGGAAGACCCCGAGGCGCCCGCCCGCCCTCCAGTCCGCGATGCACCCCCTGGCGCGCAGCGCCGAGATCTGCGCCATGACAGACTGGTAAAAGTCGACTGCCAGTATGCCACCCCCGGATACCGCACTGCGATCAAGGTTCAGGAGCCCGGCCACCTGCTCGACGACCTTGCCGGCACCATGCCATACGGCGTCGTCTTTGTGGGCGTGCTGCGTCCGGTCCCCCCTGCCACACGTCCTGCCTCTGGCGGCCTCCACCTCGGAGATGGTGCTGCCGGGCCCGCCCACAACCTGCGCGAGCGCCCACATGACCATCTTTCCGGAGGGCAGCACCGTGGGGCTGCCTGCAGTAGGGCCGTGCATGTCTTGTCACAGGACGGGCCGTAATATCTTAAGGATTACGATCCTGTGCGTCCCCGCCTTCCTCTGGGGCGTCCGCGTCGTCGGCAGACGTCTCTGCTATGGCGCCCCTTGAGCGGTTCTCCCTGTCCGTTGCAAGGTGCTGCTCGTAGACGTCTTTCGGGTCCACGTCGGGGCCGCAGTACCTAGCATAGTAGTCGCGCCGCGTCAGGGGCGAGCCCACGCCGCCGCTGCTGTTGTCGGACCTGGCAGGATCAGAGTTTATCATGATGAACTCGTCCAGCCACTCCTCGTAGGACGACGTGATGCCGAGGCTTTCACCCATTGCAGTCACCTGCCGTGCGCCGTTCCGCGGCAAACAGGTTTCGCGCAAAGGCCGCAGTTCCTGCATCCATAGTCAGCCATCATAATTACCAGCCACCATCACCATTCATCACAACAACAGCAACAACAATCACGCGCCGCGCCTCTCCTTGAGCCTGCCAAGCAGCATCCCGAGATCCGGATCGTCTTGCACGTCCCCGGCCCACAGTTCCGACACCCGCTCGATCACGTCCGGCGCGACATCTATACCGGTGGTGATTACGGCGTGGGCCGCGCTCTTCCGGACCTCCGAGCTGTCATCAAGCAGCGACTCGGCCAGCACCCTCCCAACGTCGGGGCCGCCCGCGCGCAGGTGCCCCAGGGCCCCCACGGCGCACGACCTTACCATGGACCGCTTGTCGCGCGCGAGCTTTACCAGCTCCGGAATCGAGTCCGTCTCGTTCCTGTTTGCAAGTACCAGCGACGCAAAGCCGCGTATGTTCTTGCTTGCGGAGCCCAGTCCCTTTACCAGATGCTCGTATATGCGGTTCTCGTTGAGTATCAGCGAGCTGAACGCCTCGCCCCTCACCCGGATGTCGTCATCATCAAGCCTTGCAATCATCTTCTCTATGATGTCGGGGCGGTCAGTGGCGGCGAGCCCCTCAAGCGCGCTTATCTTTTGCGCGCTGTCACCCGTCTCCAGGATCCGTGCAACGTCGTTCAAGCCAAGGCGGATTGGGGACGCAGGTTAATAATGGTAACAGTCAGTATCGCGCTGGTCGGCGCAGCAAGGCGGCGCAGTCGGCAGCGGCGGCGGTACGCCTGCATACTTCCAGAACCCCGCGGCCACGCAGAAAAAACTCTCAACACTTTTAAAACCAAAATCTGGAGCCCAGTCTGAGAATGATCCAAAAGGTGACCGCAAACTATGGCAAAGGCATATTACGTTAAATTCGAGACGCCCGAGGACCTGGTAAGCCCTATCCTGGAGGCGGTCCGCGTGGCCGCCACAAGCGGCAAGGTGAGAAAGGGCACGAACGAGGCCACAAAGGCCATAGAGCGCGGCACCTCCAAACTGGTGGTAATAGCAGAGGACGTGGAGCCCCCCGAGGTGGTGGCCCACCTGCCCATACTGTGCGAGGAGCAGGGGGCGGCGTACGCGTTCGTCCCCTCCAAGGACGACCTGGGCAAGTCCATCGGCATCGACATCACGTCCGCGGCGGCGGCCATACTCGACCCCGGCGACGCCCAGCACATAGTCGACCAGGTGGTCGCATCCATAGCCAAGATAAAGGACGGCGCTGACGGCAAATGAGCGCGGCGGACTCGTCAAGCAGCGGCAGCTCAAAGCAGGCCATGGCGTCTGCTGACGACGTCGTCCAGTCAGAGGTGATACAGATAGTAGGCAGGACCGGAATAGCAGGCGAGGTCATACAGGTCAGGGTGCGCATACTGACCGGCAAGGACAGGGGGCGCA
Organism: Nitrosopumilaceae archaeon; assembly: GCA_022823825.1. Lineage (GTDB taxonomy): Archaea > Thermoproteota > Nitrososphaeria > Nitrososphaerales > Nitrosopumilaceae > Nitrosopumilus. The sequence goes on from JAJEHG010000006.1 coordinate 17,677, forward strand.
TACTGACCAGGAACGTAAAGGGCTCCATCAGGACCGGCGAGATACTCATGCTGAGGGAGACAGAGCGCGAGGCCAAGAAGATAAAGTAGCCAGAGAGGTAGTGATGAGATGAGCCTACTTGTAAAGCCGTGCAGCTTTTGCGACAGGTCCGTCCCAAAGGGCTCCGGTACCATGCTTGCAAAGAACGACGGCACCGTCCTGTGGTTCTGCTCCTCAAAGTGCAAGAAGAACGCGCTAGAGCTGAAGAGGGACCCGCGCAAGCTAAAGTGGACGAAAAAGTACGTAAAGGGCGGAATCAAAAGAAAGTAATAGTCGTACATGGCGGCACCACGCGAGGGATGATATGAGATGACCACTACTGCTACCGAGAGGACTCTGTTCATAGTAAAGCCGGACGCCGTGTCCAGGAACCTCACGGGCTCCATAATAGCAAGGTTCGAGCAGAAGGGCTTTAGGATCACGCACCTGAAGATGTTCCAGTTCACGGAACAGCAGGCCGAGCAGTTCTACAAGGTGCACAGCGAAAAGCCGTTCTTCGGCGAGCTGGTCTCGTTCATATGCTCGGGGCCGGTGGTGGCGGCAGTCATAGAGGGCGGGCACGCCGTACCGACAGTGCGCACCATGATAGGGGCCACAAAGTCGTTTGAGGCCCAGCCGGGCTCCATACGCGGCGACTACGGCCTGGGATTCACGGACAACATCATACACGCGTCGGACTCGGGGGAGAGTTTCGAGCACGAATCGAGGGTGGTCTTTGGTGGGTGATGCAGCACGTTGCCAGCCACCCAGAAAGGAGAGCAGGCCCCGGAAGGGGAGGCCGTACGCCAGCCAATAGTGGCCGTTCTAGGCCACGTCGACAGCGGCAAGACCTCGCTGCTTGACCGCATACGCGGCACCGGAGTGCAGGGCAGGGAGGCAGGCGGCATCACGCAGCACATCGGCGCGAGCTTTCTGCCCATTGACGTCATACGGGACATGTGCGGGCCCGCCATTTACGGCCGGCTCGAGTCGCAGACGGGCAGCCCGATCCCGGGCATACTGGTAATCGACACGCCCGGCCACGAGGTGTTCACGAACCTGAGGTCCAGGGGCGGCTCGGCGGCAGACATCGCCGTTCTTGTGGTCGACGCAAACCGGGGCTTCCAGCCGCAGACGACTGAGAGCCTCAAGATACTCGGCGAGCGCAAGGTCCCCTTTGTCATAGCCCTCAACAAGTGCGACCAGATATCCGGGTGGCGCCAGACGGAGTCTACGTACATATCGCAGGCCCTAAAGGAGCAGGATCCGTCGGTGCAGGCCGACCTGGACCAGAAGATATACGATGTAGTCGGCACCCTTTCGGTCAGGGGGTACAAGGCAGAGGCGTTCAGCCGCGTGCGGGACTTTAAGAGCGAGGTTGCAATAGTGCCGATATCTGCCAGGAGCGGGGTTGGCATACCCGAGCTGCTCGGCGTGCTCGTGGGGCTGACCCAGCAGTACCTGCAGAAAAAGCTGGGCGTGTCAGGCAAGGAGCCCCGCGGGATGATACTCGAGGTAAACGACGAGGTGGGGCTGGGGCCCTCTGCCAACGTCATACTCATCGACGGGTCTATGGGAAAGGACGACATTATAGTGGCCGCCAGGCGCGACTCTGTCGCGGTGGCAAAGCCCAAGGCGATCCTGCTTCCAAAGGCGCTCGACGAGATGCGCGACCCGCGCGACAAGTTCACGCCGGTCAGCCGGGTCGACGCGGCGGCGGGCCTGAAGATAACGTCGCCTGAGCTTGACGGCGTGCTGCCCGGCAGCACCCTGTACGTGGCGTCGGGGGACACTGCGGAGTCCGACGCCAAGAGGTACGCGGAGATGATAAAGTCCGAGATGGAGTCCGTGTTCGTCGACGACACGCAGACTGCAAGCGGCGTCATACTGAGGTGCGACACCATAGGGTCCCTTGAGGCCACGTCGTCCATGCTCCGGGACGCGGGCGTCGCCGTCTCAAAGGCCGACATCGGGCCCGTCAACAGGCGCGATATAGTGCAGGCCAAGGCGATAAAGGAGAAGGACAGACATTTGGGCGTCATACTCGCGTTCAACGTGAAAGTGTTACCGGACGCGAAAGAGGAGGCCGACACGGCGCACATACGGATCTTCGAGGACAGGGTGATCTACAGCATGATAGACTCGTACAACGCGTGGGTGTCGGAGGACACGGCGGATCAGGAGAACGCCATATTCTCAGAAATGACGCCGGTCGCAAAGTTCACCTTTCTAAAGGACATGGCGTTCCGCAACAGCAACCCGGCCGTGTTCGGCATACGTGTCGACGTGGGGACGCTCCGCCAAAAGGCGCCGTTCATGAGCGAGTCGGCAAGGAGGATAGGTACCATACACCAAATGCAGCTTGACAAGAAGACCGTGCCTGCAGCGTCGGCGGGCCAGGAGGTGGCGTGCTCCGTCAACGACGTGGCCATAGGCAGGCAGGTGACGGAGGGCTCCACGTACTATACTGCGCCCTCCTCAAGGGAGGCAAAGGAGCTGCAGAACAGGTTCTGGAGCAGGCTGAGCGCAGAGGAGCAGCAGGTGCTCGAGGATATAGTGCGGATGCAGCGCGAAAAGGATCCCGCGTACGCGTACTGACGCGTTATCCGGAAGAAAGAGGTGTCATGCAGTCACGGGGAGGGGGAGGCGGCTGCGCGGCACATCGAGTCGAGCGCGTCCCGTCCGACCGCGCCGGCCACTCGGGATACAGGGGCGCCCGACCGGAACATGACAAAGGTCGGAATCGAGCTTATGGAGAGGCGGGCAGCCACGTCCGGGCACTCGTCCACGTTGACCCGGGCAAACGTGATGCCGGGGTGCGACGCGGAGAGGTCCTCGAATATGGGGTGCATCGCCCTGCAGGGCCCGCACCACTGGGCCCAAAAGTCGACGAGCGTCGGGCGGGGGGAGGACACCGTACTTGCAAAGGTGGCAGACGACAGGTTTTCAACGCCGCGGCGGGCTTCCTGATGGGGGTGTTGCTGCTGCTGGTGTCCCTGCTCCCTGCCGCGCTGCGCGCTAATCATGTCCTGCAGCTTTTTGCGCTTTAACCTCTCAAGCTCGGGATCGTCCGCGCCGTTGTCACTGCCGTCGCCCGAGCCAGCACCGCTCACCATGGCAGCCATACACCGTCCTAGGAGTCGCCCTGATCCTTTACGGAGATCCGCTCGTACCGCCGCGACCGGCATATGGGGCACTGGTCGATATACTTGGTAAAGCTCACAGAAGAGTACGCGATCCCGCAGTTGCCGCAGATGCGCAGGTTCCTTGAGAGCTTGCCCATGGCGCGGCGGCCACGCATTGTGATTAAAATCTACTGATTGGTCAGGAGGCGGCCGATGTGACGGGAAAGACGGGCAACGCGGCGGGGTGGAACGGGACTACTGTTGTTGTTGTGATGGTCGCGTATACGCCTACCCGTTATTTACGATCGTGCAGACGCCCTCGATCAGCTTCGTGCCGGGCCCGCATATGCCGTACTGCTTTGCAGGCGGCTCGCTTTCCTCCGCATCAGGTTCCGGCAGCCCTACCGCATGGTATATCGAAAAGTATTCCGAGTAGTGCGCGTCAAACCACTCCTTGTATGAGGGCTCCGCGTTGTACCTGTCCACGTAGGTCTGGGGGTCGACTGCCGGGTCGACGAACGGCGCGGGGATCTCAAACAGCCCTACCGCCCTGTGTATGGTTTGGTATTCGTCAGCATAGTTCGCATCAAACCACTCCTTGTACGAGGGCTCCGCGTTGTACCTGTCCACGTAGGTCTGGGGGTCTACTGACGGGTCGACGAACGGCGCGAGCGGGACGTCAAGCCTGAGGTCAGAGCGCTCGGGCTCACCCGTTGGCTCCTTTGGATCGGCGTCATCCCGAGTCGGCTCGGGGGTGGCGGTGGTCGTGTCGGTACCATCATCGTCGTCGCCGGCAACGGCTACGCCGGAAGCGTCATCCACTGCGGCGGCGGGATCGTCGAGTCCCACGGCATGGTATATGGAATCATACTCCGAGTAGTGCGCGTCAAACCACTCCTTGTAAGAGGGCTCCGCGTTGTACCTGTCCACGTAGGTCTGGGGGTCGGCCGACTCGTCTACGAAACCGGCGGGCACCTGCAGCACGCCCACCGCGCCGTATATGGAGCCGTACTCTGCAAGGTAGTTCGCGTCAAACCACTCCTTGTACGAGGGCTCCGCGTTGTACCTGTCCACGTAGGTCTGCGGGTCGACTGACGGGTCGACGAACGGCGCCAGCCCGGTGCCGGCGTCGGGCTGCTGCGCGTCATTTGACGCTTCGGGCTGTGCTTGCTGCTGCTGTTGTTGCTGCTGCTGCTCCACATCGGCATCCCGCACGTCGTTGACCTTTATGCGGACGGTCTTCGTGTCGCTGTGCTCGCCCCGGGCCGCCACGATGTCAAACAAATACGTCTCGCCGCCCTGGTCGTACGAGGGCGTCCATGAGAAGGCCCCCGTCCGCGGCACGATGCTGGCCCCCTCCGGTTCGTCGCTAAGCGAAAAGCTGGCGCCGGAGGAGGCGTCGCCGGACGCCGTCACGATGAACGTCGCAGGCTTGCCCTCGTCTACTGTCAGCGAGCCGATCGAGTTTATCACCAGCCCCACTATGCGGGCCTCGGCGGTGCTCTCGTTTGAGGCCCCGCTTTTCCCCTCCGCGTTGGTCGCGTATACGCGGTAGGTGTACTCTGAGCCGGACTCGAGCCCCCTGTGCGCGTACTTTGTTCCGGTCACGCCACTGGCAATCTCCGAAAACGAGGACGAGCCCTTCTTTTTGGCCTCCACCGTGTATCCGGTGACAGCCGAGTTGCCGTCATCAGCAGGCGGGCTCCAGGTTATGTCTATGTGCCTGTCGTTTACCGGCTTTGCGCTCACCTTTATCGGCGGGCTGGGCTCCGACACCGACGCAAACGCCACGAGATAGGGCTCGATTACGCCGGTGTGGAACGACGACTCGATCGCCCTGATCGTGACGGGCTCCGAGGGCGGCGTGCTTGCAGGCCCAATCTGGGCGTACACGCGGAACGTGTTCTCCTTGTTCATCTCCACCGTGTGCCTGAAGGAGAGCTCGCTCCTGCCCACCTCTCCGTCCTCTATTGGGATATACCGATTGCCGCCGGTCTCCTTTTCCACGACATAGCCGTTGAGCGGCAGCTTGAGCGTGTCTGAGGGCGGCAGCCATGTCATCTTTACATGGGTGGGGGACATCGCCACGATGTCCACTATGGTGGGCTTGTTCGTCTCCGCAGGCCGTGCCGACGCAGTTATCGACGGGGCGCTGACGGCGTCCGTGCCATTGGAGATGGCAGAGACCCTGTAGGTGTAGGTGGTACCGGGGTCAAGGTTGGTGTGGTAGAGCGCCGTCGCATTCGTGCTGGTCTTTGCCGCGATCACCGTAAATTCGGTTACGGAATCTCCTGTGGTGGCCCTGGACTTGTACTCTACTTTGTAGCCGATTATGGGTAGAACGGGATCTCCACTCTGTCTCGGCTTATCCCAGTCGACTAGTATGGATGTCGGGGAGATCGGGACTGCTCGGACGTTGCCCGGGGAGTTCGGCTTTAGGACGGTGGTGGAAGAAGAGGAAGTACCGGACTGCGATGAAGATGAGGAGGATGAGGAGGATGAGGAGGATGAAGATGAAGTGGACTTTGTATCAAGTTTTATCACCTGCACGCGGTCGTTGCCGGTGTCTGCCACGTACAGCAGTCGCTCCTTCGTATCGATTGCAATCCCGTGCGGCGACTTGAACTTGCCGTCGTCGGTGCCGAAAGAGCCGTACTCGCCCACGTAGCATACTATATCAGTCAGGTTCTGCGTCCCGTCGGGGCACGACCCGCCTCCCCCTCTCTCAAGGAAGCTGAAGATCTGTATTCGGGCGTTTTCGGTGTCCGATACGTACAGCTCGCCCCTGTTGGGCAGAGTCTTCTTGTCTATTGCAAGTCCGGTCGGCGCGTTAAATGTGCCGTTCGTGGTGCCCGTGCCGCCAAACTCCCCCACGTAGCAGATCCCAGGGGCTGCCTCCACCGTACCGTTGTGGCACTCTCGGTTCTCAGTCAGTATGCTGAATATGCCTATGCGGTCCTTCCCGGTATCCGACACGTACAGGTATCTGCCGAGCACATCCACTACGAGTCCCGAGGGATCCGACATGTCGGTCGTGTTGAATTTTCTAATGTCGTACTTGTACGTGCCGTCCGCGGAAGAGAACACGTGGATCCTGTCCCTGTCCTCATTAGATATGAACATCCTCTGGGTCGCCGTGTCCACCGCGATGTCCGTCGGTGTCGACAGCCTGTCCGAGGTGAACTCTCTCTCAAAGTCGCCGTCCTTGTCCACCACCTGGACCCGGTTGTTTCCCGTGTCAAGCACAAAAAAGAGGCGGTCAGGTCTTATGATCGATACCGGGTCGGAGAACTGCAGGTCGTTGCTGCCGGCGGAGCCAAACCGATCGTCAAACGAGCCGTCTCTTGAGAATATGCTGACCCGGTCCCCGTCCTTTTCCACGACGTAAATGTCCCTGCCATTCTCACTCAGCTCGATATCGTAGGGGCCGTTGATTGCCCCGTCGTCTATATTGTCATCATCAAACATGTGGGAAAATTCCGGTGCGGCATAGACGCCAGACGCCAGCGATGCGGCTACAAGCGCGGCGACGGCGACAGCAACCGTGGCCGCGACCATATAACTCCCGGGTACCTGCAGGGCCCGCCCCGTGCTGTTGCGGCCGGCCTTCATCGGCGTGACTCCCTCCCATGGACTCCGCGCGCAACCGCGCCGTTCTCCATATATCGCGCATAATATCTATACATATATGACGCCGCCAGCACGGGCGCCCCCACGTACATCATCGAAATCGCAAGCAGTGCGGCAATGCCGTACGCCAGCACCTCGGACTCGGAGCCGGCGTGCTCCATGACACCCAGCGTGTAGAGCATCGGGGTCAGGAGCGTCCTGACCATGTCCCTGAATGCGGGGTTCTCGCGCTGGTAGTCTGCCACGTGCGGCGAGAACGAATAGTACGCGGCGTTGAACCCCTCCACAAACGACGAGCCGGCCTGCGTCTGCGCGAGCCGGCCGTCCCGTATCTCCCGGAGCAGCTGCACCTGGGGCGCCATTTCGGAGCCGTACGCGGCAGTCGCAATGAGGCACCCTCCGCCCCTCTTGTCGTCGCTGCCGGCCGCGTCAGACCCCGTCGCGAGGGTTGTCGGAGGCTCGGGCGGCTCGGTTCCGATTATGACGCAGTATCCGTTTGCAAGCTCGGTCCCCTCGCCGCACTCGCCGTACTCTTGGCCCGGCTTTAGCTCAAGCCCGGGCGGAAGCTCTACTCCCGGGGCCACCACCGGAGGGGGCAGCTCCGGCTCGGCCGGGGCGCCGGTACCGAAGTCAGCGGAGGGCCCGCCGGCGGGATCAGGCAGCCCGACGGCGTGGTATATTGAATCATACTGTGAATAGTTCGTGTCAAACCACTCCCTGTACGAGGGCTCCGTGTTGTACCGGTCCACGTAGGTCTGGGGATCCACCGACAGGTCTACAAAGCTGGCGGGTATCAGCAGGATGCCCACCGCGTCGTGTATGGAGCCGTACTCTGCAAGGTAGTTTGCGTCAAACCACTCCCTGTACGAGGGCTCGGTGAAATACCGGTCCACGTAGGTATTGGGGTCGACTGCAGGGTCGACGAACGGCGCCAGCGTCGCGGGGTCCACTGCGGACGGGGGTGGTACCGGCTCTAGAAACACGTCAGGGTCTGGAATCCCCACTGCGTCGTTTATGGAGCCGTACTCTGCAAGGTAGTTTGCGTCATACCACTCCTTGTACGAGGTGTCGGTGAGGTACCGGTCCACGTAGGTCCAGGGGCTTACTGACGGGTCGACGAACGGCGCCAGTGTCGCGGGGTCCACTTCAAACGGGGACGGGACAGGCTCGCTTGGAACCGCGTAGGGGTCTGGAACCCCCACCGCGTCGTATATGGAGCCGTACTCTGCAAGGTAGTTTGCGTCAAACCACTCCCTGTACGTGGGCTCCGTGTCGTATCTGTCCACGTAGGTCTGCGGGTCGACTGCCGGGTCGACGAACGGCGCCAGTGTCGCGGGGTCCACTGCGGACCGGGTCGGGACAGGCTCGCTTGCAATCGCGTCGGGGTCTGGAAGCCCCACCGCGTGGTATATCGAGTCATACTGGGAATAATTGTTATCGAACCACTCCTTGTACGAGGGCTCGTTGTGGTACCGGTCCACGTAGGTCTGCGGGTCGGTGCCGGGATCTACGAATCCGGCTGGGACCGGCGGGGACCCGGCGGCCTGCGCGTGGGCGGGCATGGCGGACGGTACGAGGCAGACGGCGGCGATCGCTGCCACTGCCACCACGGCAATCATAGGCATGGTGCTCGCATGCATTCATTCGATGCTCGCGCTAACTGTTTAAAAGCGTGAGCAAGCAGGCCGCGCGCGGGGTGCGCCCGCATTTAGGTCACAGATCAAGCAGAAAGCGCACCGACGCGCCCGCCTCCGACCTCTTGATTATCATCTCGTGAAAGGTCGGCGCCTTTATCTCCAGCTTGAACCCGTGCCGTCCCAGGTCAAGCGGCTCGCCGTAGGCCTTTGCGCGTATGACAAGGGGCTCGGCGGCCGCGGCCGCGGCGGTGGTGGTGGTGGCGCTGCCATCGGCGGCGGCCGCGGCGTCCAAGTCAGACGACGCTTCCTTGTCAATCTCGACGCGCCTTATCGCAAACCCGCGCGTTATCAGCGCGAATATCACCTCCTCAAGCCAGCTGTACAGCAGATACGACAGGTCCTCGCCCTCCGCCCTTATCTCCACGTGGCCGCCCTCGGCCACCGAGTCCCGGTCAAGCGTCAGGTCGACTGCCGCGTCGGCGGCCGCGGCAAAGGCCTCCCGCATGCTCTTCCCTTCCGCCTCGACGACCGCGTCGGTGGCGTGCTCTAAAAGCCGGTAGCCTCTCTCCACGCGACTGCCTGAACGGCGCCACTATTAACGTCTCACGCGCGGCCGGATCCCAGTGTCACCTGGCAGAGAGCTCCGCGCTCCCGAACAGGACGCTGAACGGCTCGCACCATATCAGCACGTGGTTGTACTTTTCAAGGTCGAGCCCCTCGGGAATCTCATAGTTCTGGTTTCCGCGGTTCGCCTTCAGGTCGCCCAGCGACCTGTAGTCCGTGGCATCCGTGTCGGTGGCAAGGTATACGCGCAGCCCGGGGCCGTTCGTAGAGTAAAAGTCCTCCAGGCGCAGGACGCTGCTGCCGTCCTCAAGGGGTATCGTGTAGGCGCTCCCGCCGGCGTCGTGTATCCCGTCGCCCACCCCGACAAAGGTCCCGGCGTACGATGCGGGAGTCATCATACTTTGCGGATCGGACGGGCTGGCGCTGCTGCTGCTGCTGCTGCCGTCTACGCCACCATCGCCGCCGCCAACGACGGGAACGGCGGGCTCCGCGGGCGGCATCACTGCCACGCCCTGCGGCATCGGCTCGTCGATCGTCGATTCCGTGAAATACGGGGACACGGCATAGCCGACCCCCGCCCCCACTATGACAATCGCGGCAATCACGGCGAGCTTTTTTGCTCCCATGAGGTCACGACGTTCTTTCCATATATAGCAGATTGTCCCATTCTGGGCGTCGGAAAGGTAGTTAGTGAGGCAGGAAGGGGCGTATGCATGGAGCCGTTTGAGGAGTTCCTTGCATGGATTGCGGAGATTCTCGGCGGCCACCTGTACGAGGGCATATTCCTGGCCGCCCTGATAGAGACCATCGTGACGCCCGTCCCGACGCTTGCCGTGTTTCCGACGGCCGGGTTCATCGCGTCGCAAAACGGCATTCCGCCTGAGGGCCTCATCCCGCTCGTCATGCTGGGGGCCGCGGGCGCCACCATAGGCTCCACCGCCATATACGCGGTGGCGCTAAAGCTCGGCAGGGCCGTGATGCTCAGGTATCTCGGGCGCCTCCGCATCTCAGAGGAGAAGCTTGAGCGCGTCGAGGAGTGGTTTGAGAGGCACGGCGACAAGACGGTGTTCATATGCAGGATGATGCCCGTCATGAGGGAGATGATATCCATACCGGCGGGGCTGCTGAAGATGAAGGCGCTCAAGTTCGTCATATACACGTACGCGGGCTCGACGGTCTGGGCATGCGCAACCATACTGGCAGGATATTACTTTGGCGAGGCCATCGGGCTTGCCGCCGCTGCCGGCGGGGGCGGCGGCGCAACGGGCGTAGGGCCATAGCCGGACTGCGCGCCGGCGACGCGCGGTCACACCGCGAGCAGGCGGGGGCGGCGGGGGACGTCCGCAAGGGCAAGGGCCGCGACGATTGTAACGGCGGCCGCGGCCATCACTAGCACTGCGCTCTGGTACTCCGGCACCACGTGCGCCCCAATTATCTCGACATGTCCGCTCTCCAGCCCCGTGTCAATCGTTATGACGTAATGGTCCTGCCCGTACCGCACCGCATAGACGGCCGCGGGATCCGCCGTCGCGTCGACGTCGTCCCCGTTGCCACCATCCAGATAGCCGGCGCGGCCGGGCGCCTCCGAGACGGGCACCATGCCCCCGGACTCGTCGTATATCACGACCTCAAAGGGAGCCGATACCAGCGGCCTCTGCACGTACAGGGAGAGGGACGAGATCCCGTACCCGGGGCCGCCGCCCGTGCCGGACCTTTCAAACCCAAAGTCCAAACTCTTCTGTCCGATGTCAAACTCAAGGGGCGAGGCCTCGTATCCCGGATGCCGCAGCGCGGCCACCAGAGGCCCCGTATCGGCGGTCTCGGGGCCGTCATACGTGAGCACGCGAAGCTGCTGCTGTTGTTCTGGGGCCGCTACGTCGCCGCCGCCGCCGCCGTGCGCAGTCTCGTACAGCGGTACAATCCGCAGTATGCGGTCGTCCTCCGGGGCCGGCGCCCCCCGGCCGTCCCTGTTGCTTGTGAGTACATACAGGTGCCCGTCGGGGCCCGTCTGGACGTCGCGCAGCCTGCCAAACTCGCCCTCAAACAAAGGCTCGTGCGACGCCACGGTGCCGTCGGGGCCCAGCTGCACCATCTGGAGGGTGCGCCCAAGCAGCGTCGCCACAAAGTAGCGGCCCTGCCACTCGGGAATCACGTCGGACTCGTAGAACTCGGCGCCAGACGGGGCCCACGTGCTGCCGCCCGTGTGGAACGCGGGGTTCTCGTACGGCGTCCCGCCGGCGCCGTCGCCGATTACGACGGGCCAGCCGTAGTTTCTGCCGCCCTCGACCACGTTTATCTCGTCGTGCCCCACCCCCAGGCGCCCGGACGGCCCGTGCTCCGTTATGATCATGCGCCCGTCATAGTCCCAGTCCATGCCCTGCGGGTTTCGGTGGCCCATAGAGTACACGAGCGAGCCCTCCCACGGGTTGTCGGCGGGGGCCCCGCCGTCGCGGTCCATGCGCAGTATCTTTCCGGCAAGCGACGCTGCATCCTGCGACAGCTCCGGTATGATGGCGTCACCCGTGGCCGCGTACAGCATGCCGTCGGGCCCGAACTGTATCCTGCCCCCGTCGTGCCAGGAGCTTGCAGGTATCCTGTCAAGTATGATGCGCGCGCCGTCCAGCCGCGCAGGGCCGGCGGCAGCGGCTCCGCCGTCGCCGCTGCCGTCATGGTATGTATAGCGCTCTATCCTGTTGTAGGGGGGCGAAAACGGATCGTTGTATGTATAGTACAGGTATACGTACCCGTTGTCCTCAAAGTCCGGATCGACTGCGACCCCCAGCAGGCCGCCCTCCGCCCCTCCCCCCACGCCGATGGACAACACGGCCTCTGGCTCCTGCAGACCGCCCCTTATGACGCTGACGGTGCCGCCCCTCTCGGTGAATACGGCGGTGCCGTCAGGAAGCCAGTCGATGCTCCAGGGCACCGCCAGCCCGTCCGCGACGATCTGGACGCGGACGCCCAGCCCCGGGTAGTCTGTCTGTGCGTACGGCCCCGCCGCGTGGGCCGGCGCGGCTGCAGCGGCCGCAACAGCGGCAACGGTGGCGGCCGCGGCAAGGAGAAGAACTGTATAGGCTGCCGCCACAGGGGCCGTCTTCGTACCACATCCCGCGCCCATGCAGACATAGACGCGCCGCACGCTAAAAAGAGTCCCGCCACCACCACAGCCATGCATGGTATTAATATTTACAATATTATGTATATTATGCATAGTATGGTGATGATACTTAATAGTTTTGGACTGGTTTGGACGGTATGCAAAAACAGATCACGCTATTGCACAGTCATCGGGGGGGTGAGAGGCCCCCGCCCATCTTTTTCCCGAGGATAGTGCGAGAGTTTGCAGACGAATAGCGGGCATCGGCACGCTTCTCTCTCTCTTTTTTTTTTGTTTGTTTGTTTGTTTGCTTGCTTGCTTGGCTGCCTTGCGCACGCCCCGCCGTACAACAGCAGGTCTGCCGCGGGCAGAACGCGTGCCGTACAGGTGCCGCCTATCTGCAGACCTGGAGCGGCGGCACATACAGGATCCACGCGGGGTTTGACGACTCTGAGAACAGCTGTATCTGTCCGGGGTCGGGCGGCGGCGCGTCTGCCGCAAACCGGTATGCAACATACGGCGTGTCTGTAAGATCCCCGTTTCCGTTGAGCTCGGTCGAGCCTATCGTCCCCACGTACCTCATCGCGGTGGGGTGTATCTGCGCCCTGACGTCGGCCGGCTCTGCGCTTTTGGCCTCGAGTATCGAGAGTCCCAGCACCCAGATTGCAGAGTACTCGTAGCTAGAGTACGGGCTGGGCGTTATCCCAAGCGACTCCAAATGTCCTTGTATCTCGCCGTTTACGTGTCTGCTGGCAAGCGTTGCAGGTATCGTGGGCTGCACCACCGTGAATCCCACGGCATCTGCAAAGTCGGCCGCGATATTGTCGTCCCCGATGTTCGGCCTGGCCGTGTTCTGGTCGGCCCCGAACCACCGCACATCGGACAGCACGTCGTGCCGGGCGGCCGCCTTTAGGAATTCCGGGCCCTCGCCGAACCCCACATACAGCACCGCCACGTCAGACGCCCTGTCCTGCGCAACTGCCCGCGCGACCTGCGATGCGAGGCGGGACGCGGCGGCGTCCAGGTCCTCGGCCGCGTCGGTCTCATACAGTATTACGTTGTCGGATGCCCCGCCCCTGCCCTCAAAGTGCGACCTTGCGGCGTCCAGCAGCTCCTCGGCCCAGGGGGCCCTTATCCCCACCGGGACGATGCGGGATATGGACTCGGACGGGTGCATCATTATATCCACAATCGCGCGCGCGTGTGTGTCCTGGTCAGGCAGCATCCGAAACAGGGCGTCGCCGGGTATGGCGTTTGACGGTACGGACGAGCAGCAGCTCACAAGCGCCATGCCGTTGTCGTCCGCGTATTCAAGCATCTCCGTGGTGATTATGTCTATGGCCGGCCCGTCGACAATCCTGACTCCCGAGTCGCTCAGGGCTCTGAGGTGGCCAAAGGCCACGTCGGGACTGGTCTCAGTGTCGAGCGCGCGCAGGCCAAGCGACCACGCCTCCCCGCGCGCCTCCAGGTACCCGTTAAAGTGCGAAGCGGCAAGATCGGACGCCGCCCTTATCTCCTTTCCATACCGGTCCGCGCCTCCCGTCTCCGACGCGAGGGACCCGACGACGACCATGCCGGACAGCGGCTCCTGCGTGACCGCAAACGAGCCCCACTTGCCCGCCCCAAACGGGTACGTGGAGTCGTCAAACTGCTCCAGCGTCATGCGTGTAATTGTTCCCGAGCCGTCCCTCTCCGTCGAGCCGAGGTAGAACGGCCCGTTGCTCACCGCCATGTGGCGCATCTCGTCTATCCAGGATATGGCCGCGTCGTACCTGGCGTTGACATACGCGGCATTCCTGTCCTGGTACAGGAACTCGGGTATGTGCCGCTCGTGACTTGGATCCTTGTGGCCGTACAGGTGGTCCCGCGCCCTGAGGGAGTCCTCCTCGCTGAGCATGTCAATCCAGCTCTGCCCGTGGACCCGCGCGTCAATAGAATGCCAGTGGGCCGCGCCCTCGTGCACCGACTCGTCCATGGCGTGGTAGATCTCCCACGGGATGGTGGGCCACAGCCCGGCGACGGCCGCAATTACCGCCTTGTCCTCGTTCCAGTAGTCCAGGTACACCTCGATGGTGTCGTCATCAAGCACGTTGACCGCGGTCACGTCGATGTACGGGGATACCGCCGCGTAGGGGTCGGACGCGAATATGTCCTCGTCCCCGTCGTGCATCACTGCATGCTCCCTGTTGAACGTAAGCGGGTACAGCACGTCGTTGATGTCTACGGGAACGCCGTGGTGCCAGTTTGAGAGCCTGAGGTCAAACGTCACCCTGCTTGTGGCGTGCGACTCGCCGGGCGCGGCCCATTCGTGCGCGTGCACGTTCCAGGCGACCGCGCCCTCCGGGATCTCGACCTGGCCCCCGGGCCCGTTGGTATCTACTGAGACCAGCATGTTCCTGCTGTCGATGATCGTCCCGTCGTGCGGGTCATGGACGTGGGCCCTGTCGCCGAGCAGCGACCACGCGTAAAAGCTGTACGTGTCGCGGAACCCGCCCACCGGGTTCCACGAGCTCTGCACGACGTGGCGCGTCCCGATGTCCAGGCTCGTGTCACCGCCGGGAAGCTGCGCGTTGATCGGCGTGTACCTGTTTGCGATGCCCGAGCCCATCGGGTTTACGACGCCGGTGACGCCGTCGCGCACCGGGTAGAGCTCGTCGCCTATTGCAACGAACACCCGAACCGATTCCAGCACCCCGTAGTGGTTTGCGGCATAGACCAGCTCCGCCCTCTCCTCGTTTGAGTCGTACAGGCCGGCGGCCAGCCTAAATGTCAGCAGGTCAAGAAGGTCGTGCTCGTAGTTCCACACGTGATCCTCGCCGCCCCCGGGAAGGAATCCGGGCCACGGCGCATAGAGCAGTGCAAGCGAGGTATCGTCATACTTGCTCTCCCGGAAGTTGCTCCAGGCGCCCGTATACACGTGCCACTGCTGGTCGGCCGGATCGGTGGCATATACGGTGGCAAATGCGTCCCGGAGGTTGCCGTACGTCTTTTCCACCTTGAAGCCCAGCTGGACAAGGTCGCCTGAGAGGCGCTCGCCAATCTCGAGCCGGACGGGGTCGTCGGCGCGTATAAAGACCGTAACCTCTATTGGCGTTCCGCCATGGTGCCACGTGCCGCCGGACTTTGCGGCCCCGCGCGGCTCAAGGGCCTCCCTGAACAGGGCGTCGGCGCGGGCCAGATTGTAGTCAAACTCAAGCGCCTCCACGTACCTGTATACGAGCGGATAGTCATAGCTGTGCGGGGTCAGCGCGGAATGCATTTCCGAGCCGGAGCTCAGCAGGTTTTCTGCCACGTGGGCCCTGTCAAGCACATAGTTGAGCGCAAAGCGGGCCTTCTGCTCCGAGAACGGGTTGAACCCCCGGGTGTGGTCGTCTGTCGGGTTCACGTACAGGCTGTACGTGGTCCCGCCCGCGGACTTGTAGAGGTCATGCCCGCTGTCGCGTATGGCCTGGGCGTTTTCACTCGATATGTCAAGGTATGACATGTCAATCTCGCCGTCAATTATCGACTGTGTCACGGCGTCACTGTCGCCGTACTTGTGGAACGTGACGCTGTCCACGTACGTGCCGGCTGCCGCCTCGGCATGATCGGGGCCGGCCATGGACACGGCCGCGATTATGGCCGCGGCTGCCGCGAGCATGATTACAACAGGGCGTGATCCAATGCCATGCATGTGTGCGCGTCCACCACAAGTATGGCGCGCATGCGCGCCTTAAAAAACGTTTGAGCGGCGGCGGCGGTTACTGGTTAGGTTCCCTTCAAGGCCTTTAGCAGCATGTCCGACACGTTGAGGTTCCTCTTCCTCCACGTCAGCATGCAGGTCATGATGTTTGAGAACATCCTGGCGCCGGCCCTGCTGGCGATCCTGAACCGGATCTTCCTGGCTATGACCACCTTTCGCAGCATGCGC
>JAJEHG010000032.1 GCA_022823825.1 Nitrosopumilaceae archaeon
ACTCGTCGCGCGCAGCCAAAAACCGAGGACCTGCCGCCGGGCATGCCACAATTGCGGCAGAAACGGGCCCGCCCGCCGCCCAAGGCCCCTCTAAATGTCCACAAAATCAGGGCGGAACCTGCAAGAGTTGGACAGCGCCCAGTCCCGGACTGCACCTTCGGATCGTTCGGTATGGCGCGGCGGGTCGGCGCCGTCCCCCCTGCGCGGGCGGGACTGCAGACGGGGCGGAGTAGACGGCGGCCGCCCGATTCTGACGCGCGCACCCCGTGGCGGCATGTGCCGCGGGTTTTCCCCCCCGCCGTGACCCACGTGCCCCCTCTCCACTGCACAAGGGACGCGTCTCTGGTGTGTGCCGTCGTGCCAAAAGCACGCCGGACGGATCCCGTCCGGGGGGAGGTAGGAGGGTGACCCCCTTCTAGGGCTCGTCAGAGCGATTTGTTACATAAATTTTAATATAACACGGGTTTTGCCCACTAACAATGGGCCGCAGCATTGGAACGTCGATTCCTGAGATGTTTCGCTCTGTTGACCTAAATGGCACCATAATCGACTGCAACCATACGTATGTGGAGAGGCTGGGGTACGAATTTGAAGAGGTAATCGGCAAGTCGTTTATTGACCACACGCCCGAAAAATACCGCGACGCTCTGCTGGCCAACTTTGAGGAATGGAAGAAGACCGAGGCGCACTCGGCCGGACACATATTCCTCCAGACCAAGTCCGGCGAGGAGTTCGAGGTCATGCTGGCTGCATCTAGCCTGTATGACGACGCCAGAAACCTCATAGGCCGCAACTCCACCATGAGGGAGATCGCGCACCTAGAGGAGATGGCCAAGATGTACGACGTCTCTTCAAGGGAGGGGTACGAGCATCCGGAGATCCTGCACAGGTCGGTAAACTACAAGGGCATCATCATAGACTGCAACCAGACGTACGTTGACAGGCTGGGATACACGAGGGAGGAGGTGATAGGCGTCAACCTGTTGGAGCACACCGCCCCGCGTTCCCGCGGTAACATAAGCGCCCACATGGAGAACTGGAGGAATGGGATACACGACACTGCAAAGATCTGGATGCTGCGAAAGGACAAGAGCGAGTTTCTAGTGTCCCTTACTGCTACAGACGAGCGTGACGAGGACGGCGCTCTGGTCGGCAGGACCGTCGCGCTCAGGCCCGTCAAGCAGTGATGCGCCACTGCGCTACACACTACCATTACAACCGATAACGGTCGCGCCCGTCCGGCTTTCATAATGGCACATTCTCATACAACCTGTATCTCCGTGCAGTCCGCAGCAGCGGTCACACAGGGATGGATTCTACGCGCCTCGGCCAAGTGCCCGGCGTCGTCCCTGTATCTGGCAGAAAAGTGGGTCAGGATCAGGTTCTTGGCGCCGGCGGATTTTGCCAGCGAGGCAGCCTGGGACGCCGTCGAGTGCCTGGTCTCCGCAGCCCTCTGCTGCTCCCCGTCAAGGAAGGTGGCGTCAAATATGAGATAGTCGCACCCCGCAAAGAACTCTTCGAGCTCCGCGCTTGGCATCGTGTCCCCGGATATGCCTATGACCTTTCCGGGGCGCTCCTCCCCCAGGACCTGCTCGGGCCTGAACGTCTTGCCGTCCACCACCACCTCGCGTCCTTCCTGGAGTTGTCCCCACAGGCGCCCCCTCGGTATGCCCAGCCTTGCGGCGTTCTCCTCGCTGAACCTTCCGGGCCTGTTCCTCTCGCGGAGCACGTACGAGAACGCCGTTACCGTGTGGCTTGCCCTGCATGCCAGAACCTCATAGTCGCCGTGCCGCCCGCCGCCACCTTGCCCACCACCCCCTCCGACCACCATGCCGGGACTGACCGTCCCGATGGTTATGGGAAAGGTCGGGGCAAAGCCCAGCATGCGGATGTTTGCGGTTACAAACTCCTCGATGCCGGCGGGCCCGAATATCTCGAGCGGCTCGGTCCTGCGTTGCATGGACATTGTCTGCAGGAGCCCCAGTATTCCTATGCAGTGGTCGCCGTGAAGGTGCGTGATGAATATCCTCATACTCTTGTTCCAACCCAGACCCGCCTTGGCGTACGCGGTCTGGGCGCACTCGCCTGCGTCAAACATGATGATCTCGCCGTTCCTCTCTATGCAGGTGCATGAGAGGCCCCTTGACGCGGTGGGCTGGGCGGCAGACGTGCCCAGAAACAGGATTCTCATATGCTGGTATCTGGCACGCGTGATGCTTTATGCATACCCATTTTGTCGCCGCCCCCGCCTTCTCTTCAGGACCCCGACAATCTCGTCTGATACGTCGACTGACGCGACTCCACTGCCGGCGGGCATGGTGTTGGCGCATACTATCTTGCTGACGCCCGCCCTCCTTATCTTGGATTTGGCGCCGCCCGTGAGCAGGGCGTGCGTGCACGCGGCAAATATGCGCCCGCAGCCCTGCTTCTTTAGGAACTCCGCGGCCTTGACGACGCTCCCTCCGGTGCTTATCATGTCGTCAATTATGATGGCGTCCCTGCCCTCCACGGCCCCCGCCTTTTTGGTCTTTATGCTCACGGCCCCCGTTCTCCTGTTCCTTGACTTTTCGAGCACTAGCAGGTCGCACCCCATCTCCGACGCGAACCGTTCTGCTCTCCTTGCGCCCCCCTTGTCGGGGGACACCGCAACGGGCCTCTCCAGCTTGGCGCCGTCAAAGTGCCGCGCCAGTGCGGGTATGGCAGACACGTTGGTCGTGCACCGTGTGCCGAGCAGCGCAAGTCCCCTCTCGCTGTGTATGTCGACTACCACGATCCTGGAGGCGCCGGCGCTTCTGAGCATCCTGCCGAGCACCTTTGCGGATATGATCTCACCCGGAAGGAACTCGGCGTCCTGCCTTGCATATCCGACGTACGGGATCACCACGGTTACGTCCTTGGTGTCCTCGCTTATTCTTGATATGAGGCAGAGCGCCCTGAACAGGTTTGTGTCCACGGGCGGGTGGAGCGACTGCACTATGACCGCCCTTTCGTATCCGGCGGTTCCGCCCCCGAGTCTCATCTTGCTCTCCCCGTCAGAAAACACGCGCACCTCCGTGGTGATCAGCTTGGCGCCAATCTTTCCCGCTATGCTCTTGGCAAGGCCGTCCGAGGAGCCGCCAGATAGCACGCACGTCCCCCTTTTCTGCGCCATGTCCGGCCGTATCCAGCACCGCATCTTAAATCTTGAGAGGGGTGGTTGGCTTTGTCCAGAAACTGCCCCCCGACACGATCTAGGTGTCATGAGCAGACCTGTCATCCGTCCGCAAATGGAGAAGACGCGACGTGGCAACGGAGTCAGAGCAAGAACGCCCCAGACGGTATGGAAACGGTCCCAGTGCAGGCCGGCGCGGACACGACGAACACCGCGGGGCAGAAGGCGCCAACCGGCGGGGAGGGGGGGGGAGAGGGTGTATGCGCAGGATGCCTGCAAGGCGCGCGAGCTGCCGGTTCCCCTGATGCCGGCGGCGGCAAGCGTATTGGGGATCTGCCGGGCGCGCACCTCACCGCTCTATGCTCTTGCCGCAGTGGGGGCAGGTGTCCCCGCCCCTCCCGCGCTTGCGGTACTCGTTGAACGCGGTGGCCATTATCCCGGTTGGGATGGCGTACACGGCTATCCCCAGCAGGGCCACCCCGGCCCCTATGGCCCTGCCCAGCGGCGTGATCGGGATCGTGTCCCCGTATCCTATGGTGGTGAACGTCACCACGCCCCACCACATGGACGCGGGTATGCTGGAGAAGACCTCCGGCTGCGCGTCCCTCTCTGCATAGTACATCAGGGTGGATGCCAGTACCATTGCCAGAATCAGTACCAGGAAGGCGAACGCCAGGTCCGAGGCCCGGGCCCTAATCACGCTGCTGAACTCTGCAATCGAGTCGTTCATCCTGGCCAGCTTGAAGATGGTGAGGAGCCTCAGGAGCCGGAGTATCCGTACCACGCGGGTGTCCACCCCCAGGAACGGCAGGAAGAGGGGGACTATGACGGCCAGGTCCACCAGCATCATGGGCGACACCGTGAACCTTGCCAGGGCGAACCTCCGCGCATCCCCGCGCATCCGGTAGAGGGCCAGCCGCAGCGCGTATTCGCCCGCAAAGACGCACAGCGACACCGTCTCGAACCACCCAAGATACGTCCCGTACTCGGCGCGCACCCAGTCCTCGCTCTCTACTATGACGAAGATGACGTTCAGCAGTATCAGCGACGTGATGAATACCTGGAAGGCCGTGGCCCCGCGGACTTGGCCGCCCTCCAGTATGCCGTATGCGGCGCGCGCCGCGCTCACAGCCACGCCTTCCTCCTCAGCCACGCCAGCATCACGCAGGATATGGCCCCCATCGTTCCCAGCATGGCAAAGTATCCCCCCTCCCACTCCAGCTCGGGCATGTGCGCAAAGTTGGTGCCGTATATGCTGGCGACGAACGTGATGGGGATGAAGATGCTGGCAATGATTGTGAGCGTCTTCATCACCTCGTTCATCTTGTTGCTGACGCTGGACAGGTAGGTGTCCAGCATCCCCCCGATCATCTCCCGGAGGGACTCCAGCGTGTCCATGGTCTGGATCGTGTGGTTGTAGACGTCGCGCAGGTACCTCTTTGTGGCATCCCGTATGAGCGGCGAGTCACTCCTCTCCAGGCCGTTTATCACCTCGCGCATGGGCCATATGATCTTGCGCAGGGTCATCATCTGGCGCTTTAGGCCGTATATCACCTGGAGCGTCTCTGGTTTGGGATCGCTCATGAGTTGCTTCTCCAGCTCCTCGGTCTGGTTCCCGACCCTTTCCATTATTACAAAGAAGTTGTCTACGATGGCGTCGATCAGGGCGTACACTAGGTAGTCTCCTCCCATGTTCCGGAACTCGCCCCGGGACTTTCTGATGTTCTCGCGCACCCTGTCAAACACGTCGCCCTCGGCCTCCTGGAACGATACGACGTGGTCCGCCCCCAGCACTAGGCCTATGTGCTCGATTATCATGTTGCCGTCGTCGTCAAAGTGCGGCATCTTCAATACCATGAAGATGTTGTCGGCGCCGACGTTCAGGGTGGGGCGCAGCTCGGTGTTCATTATATCAGCCTGGTGGAGCTCGTGCAGTTTGAACCTCTCGCCAAGCCGCCTGACGTGTCCTGCGTCATGAACACCTGTCATGTTGAACCAGTTGACGCTTCCCTCCCTGATGTCCATGCACTCGCTTATGTCGTATGTCTTGGAGACCTCCGCATAGTCGTCCCCGTCGTATCTGATGGCCGAGAACCACACCCTGTCCACCCTCCTCTTCCCCACGTGTACGAGCGTCCCTGGCGCCAGTCCCAGCGTGTCCGCGATGGTCTTGGCGTCTCCCTTCTTGGAGAACTTCTTTTTGATGCTCTCGGTAATCTTCACGACCTTGCCGGCCCTGCCTATGACGCCCACCACCACGAACCCTGCCACGATGGAGAAGAGTATGCTTATGGCCAGCTGCCCATAGTCGCCGGAGACGGCCGATTCGTATATGGTGTGTATGTCCGAGACGGCCGAGACGGCCCCCAGCGCCAGATCCAGCAGGAAGAACAGGAAGGACATCGTAGCCCCCAGTACCACAAGGCTGGTTATGGTGATGCGGGGCTGGACGTCCATGTTCTCCCCCCTGTACGGGGAGATCTTCCTGCGGAACCTGACCAGCTGGGTGGCTATGAGGGTGAAGAATGTAGTGGACACTATCCACCACGTGATGGCCAGCGTGCTCAGGGCCTGGTCTGCGCTCTCCAGGCCCCACAGCAGGTCCTGTATGGTTCCGGTGAGGGGTATGGAAAGCGCCGAGGTGGCCACGCCGGTCATGGCTTGGTATATGAACGCGAAGACAAATCCAATCACCAGCCGGTTGATCAGTATGCCCGTTGTCCTGCCCAGCATGGCGCGCCGCCTCCAGCCATGAGTGTGAAGAGACTCCAGCGTCTATATGGTTTTTGGAGTGGTTCCAGCATTCTGTTATGCGTAAAGTCAGCCAGCTTGTGATCAGGAGGATGATCGCTGACTATTTTGGCCCACATCGATCACGGCGTCTGCCCGAGAGACTTTCAGGCGAGGCGAGGCAGTATGTGGTTAGAAACCGTAGGAATGCGTGCCTGTATCACGGATAGCAACCCGACGGATCTGTTCGTGCGGCGGCACAAATACTGCCGGACGCACATGTCACTAGACGAGGATGAGGCGCCGGCGCAGGCGTTCGAGGGATGGTACCAAAGGGGAAAGGTCACAGATGAGCAGGCGGGGAAGGAGTACGGTGCCAGATATGGGGGGGGGGAGGAAACGACTTTTTGTACACCACACGTCACGCGCCGCAGTCAAAGAACCCGGCCAGCGCGTCCCTGAACATGCGATTGAGCTCGGCAAGCCGTGTCCTGTCCATGTCCAGCGAACTCCGGTCGAACCACCTGCCGTCCAGGTACAGGCTCCTGTTCATCTCGATCTGTATCCAGGGAAGCGGGCCGCGGAGGCCGAATGACTCTGTTATGTGCCCCCCCTTGAACGGCCGGTTCAGCGATATGTCTTCGCGTCCTATCCCGAAGGACTCTGCCATGCAGCGGGCTAGCCTCTCCATATGGCCGCCCGGGCACGTCCTTCCGTCTAGGTTGGAGAGGCAGAACAGCGGGCGGCTCTCCTGCCTGTCCTCGTTCTGCCCGCTGTTGTTTCCGGCGGGCGGCGCGATTGCGGCCATGGAGTGGCAGTCTAGGCAGAGCTGCAGTCTGCCGTCTTTCGCGCACGCCTTCTCTATCTCGCTGTAGTATGGCGCGTAATGCCTCCTGATCAGCTCCTCTGAGAGCCGCGGCCCGGGTTCCCTGCCCCTGGCGTATATGGGCCTCCCGTAGCAGGTCGCGCTCTTGATCAGCCCGTCGGGGTACTCGGGCGGCATCATGGTTACGGACCTGTTCAGGTCGACGTACGCCCTTGCAATCTCAGCCTTGACGACCTTTGCGACGGCGCCCCCCAGATCATAAATCTCCGCGGTAAACGGGTCCGAGTCGTCGAACTGGTCGCGGCGCGTGATGCACAGGCGCCCCTCCCCTTCCAGCTCCGGCGGCCTCTTGGTTCCCCCGTGCGGGATGGAGATCAGGACGGGAAGCGTCTCGGTCAACTCGTGCCCCCGGCGGTGCCGTCGCGCCTTATCTCGGCGACCCCCTGGAAGCCCTCCCGCGTCTGGGGCTTCATGACAGCATGGATGGCCCCGTGGTAGAACGAGAATCTCTCCCTTACGACAACTTTGTATCCCATCTCCTCTAGGTGCCGTATGACCTCCCCGCCAAAGCCGCCCTCCTCCACGCTGATCGTGCCCCCTATGGTGCAGTGCAGCCTGGGCATGACCATGGCCTCGCTTATCGGCAGGCCCTCGTCGATTACCCCTGAGAGAAACTGGGCCACGGTGGAGAATATTCTCTGGCTGCCGGGGCTTCCGAGCACCATCCAGAGCTGCCCGTCGCGGAAGATCAGCGCGGGCGACACGGACGTCCACGGTATCTCGTTGGGCCTTATGAAGAACGGGTTCTGCGGATCCGAGAACTCGAATGCCGACATGTAGTTGTTGTACAGGAACCCCATTCCGTCGGCTGCCGCCTTTGAGCCGTATGCCAGCTCCACTGACTGCGTTATGCCCACGGCGTTCCCCTCGTCGTCCATGACCGACAGGTGCGTGGTCTCCCCACCGCCGTCCTCATCCCCGCCGAACTCTGGATCAATCATGGGCAGCGTGGCGTCCATGGAGTTGTGTATCGAGTCGGCCATCTGCCTTGCAAACGACCGCTGCAGGTGGTGCGCGTCCCCTCCCATCTGGCCGTACGTGTGCGGGTTGAACGGCTTCAGCACCCTGTGCAGGAACGCCTTCCTGAGCGCCTCGGCCATAAAGTGGTACGCGCTCGGCTTGCCGCTGCGTAGGAACCTTGAGGGGAGGTGGTTGAGCATCATCAGCGTGAGCAGCAGCGTGCTGCCCGCGGCCGGGGGCGGCATCGTCATAACGGAGGCGCCCCTGTACGTTCGGCTGATGGGCCTGCGCTCGATCGGCTCGGGGATGTGCGCCAGGTCCTCCTCGCGTACGAGCCCGCCGTTCCTTCTCATGTCGGCGTCTATCTGCTTTGCTATGCTGCCGCGGTAAAAGCTCAGGTAGCCGCTGTCCGATATGGCCCGCAGCGTGTGCGCCAGGTCGTCCTGGACGAACCTGTCACCCACGCCGTACGGCTCCTGGCCGTCCTTCAGAAAGTATCTTGCGCCAGACCTGGACCTCACGCCCAGAAAGTTCTCCAGCTCCTTCTCCTGCAGGCCGCGCTGCAGCTTGGTGATGCGGTACCCCCTCTTGGCTATGCGTATGGCGGGGGCCAGCACCTTCTGCCACTCGAGCCGTCCGTAGCGCCCGTGCAGTATGCCTAGGACGGCCACCGTGCTGGGGACGGTGGTGGCCTTGTAGCCGAGAATCCTCCGCCTCTTCCTTGTCATGTATGCAGACGAGTGGGCCAGCGAGGGGGACCTGCTCGAGCCGTCCACCGCGATGTTCATCCCGTTTATGCGCATTATGCACATGGACTGCCCGCCTATGCCCGACGCCTGCGGCTCGCACACGCCGAGCGCAAACGCGGTAGCGCACGCCGCGTCCACCGCGTTCCCGCCCCTTTTAAGCATCTCGACCCCCGCCCTGGTCGCGTCGGGAAACGCGGACGCGACCATGCCCCCCTTGGCAGACGACGCCTTTCCGTCGGCGGAGGGGCGGAACGACGACTCTGCCTGCCCGGCGTTTAGCGCCTGTCGCGCTCGCCGGCCCCAAGCCCGTTGTAGTAGGCGGAACGACGACTCTGCCTGCCCGGCGTTTAGCATCTGTCCCCTCCCCGTACTGACGCGATCTTGTTTATGGTCAGCGCCAGCAGCAGCGCCCTGTCCACGATGCTGTCCCTTATGATGTGCTCGTTGGGCGTCCTGTAGTCAATCCCTATGGGCCCCATCGAGCCGAGCACGGGTTTGCCGCCGTCACCCTGCACGTCCCCCAGACTGGACGACGCGTACCTGTGGCCTTGGGCGATCTTGACATCGGCCTCCCTTGCCAGCCTCTCGACCATCTCGTAGAACTCCAGTATCTCCTTTGTCTTCTCCACGGGGTTCCTCCTGGACTGCTGTATTATGTGGATGTCCAGCTTGGCCTTGCCCTTCTTCTTGGCGATCCTGTGCAGCTCGGCGCCGATCTCCTCGCCCTGCTGTCTGGTTACGAACCTGGAGGTGATCGTGAGGCCCCCGTAGTCCGGCGACATCCCAAACGACGTGCGCGCCTGGAACTCTGGTATGGTAACCCGCGCGTCGTCGTGCGCCGAGGTGACGTTCTTCCAGTCTACGATCCTCTTGCACATCTCCGGTATGACGTCCTTTACGGTCTCGTCGGGACGCCTTATGTGCACCATGTCGACGTGGTATTTGATCGTGCCAGAGCACGAGGTCGCGACGGCCGCGTTCTCCATGCCCCACTTCAGGTCGATCACGTATCTGGAGGCCCCGGCCGTGTCGCGGACCATCTTTTTGCTGAACCTACCGCCGATGGAGTCGTCGCCGACGAGCAGTATGCCGCACCTGGCGTTCTTCAGCCTGCGCGCGAACCTCAGCGCCTGGAGCGCGGAGAGCATCACCACGAGCCCGCCCTTGCTCTCGGCTATGCCCGAGCCGTACAGCTTGCCGCCTATCCTGCGAAACGCGCTAAAGTCCTGGTTGGAGTACCACGTGTCAAGGTGGCTGAGCAACAGGACGTCGTTCTCTGCATGGCCGTGGTTGGTGTAGTATGTGGTGTCCCCCACGTCGAACTCCTTGTAGACGCGCGGCTCGAACCCAAGGTGCTTGAGCCGCCTCGTTATCGTGTTGCCAAGCTTGTTTACCATCTCTACATTGTAGACGCTCGAGTTCACGTTTACCATGTACTCCAGCAGCGTCTCGTTGGTGGTCTGGTGGCTCCGGAGGTAGCTGCGCACGACTGAGCGCAGCGAACGGGCAGTCGCCGCCTTTTTCTGGCCCTGCTCGGGGTGGTGCGGCAGGTACGACTCTCCAAAGTACCTGACGGCGGCCACGTCAAGTATCTTGTTGATCAGCGAGTCGTAGGTGTAGCCGGCGGTCTTGGCGGCCGTATAGTACGAGCCGGTCTGGCCCAGGCTCGCCATCGAGTTGAGCTCGAGCACGTAGAGCCCGCCGTCCCGGGACATGCGCAGGTCCACCCTGGTAAAGTCGTTCAGCCCGAGCTTTCCAAACGCCGAGAGGCAGATCCTCCTGACCAGGGCCTCCTGTTCCTCGGTCAGGTCGGCCGGGCATATCTTGTCGAGCGGGGTCTTTTTCTTGTCGGTTATGGTCTGTACAGTAGATGGAATTTAAGCCCGGTCACGCCAGTTCCCGACAGGTACGGGGTTTTCGTGCACTGCCAAGTAACCGCATGATGCCCCGGACACCCACACAGTGATCAAATACCGTCAGATCTATATGACGGCGTCCATACC
>JAJEHG010000041.1 GCA_022823825.1 Nitrosopumilaceae archaeon
CGGCCAGTATCTGCTGTACGCGCCTCTGGCTGATCCTCATCTCCTCTGCGACATGTGACGTGCGCCTTCCCTTTTTGAACTGCTGGATTACATAGTCAATCTGCTTCTGATCCAGGCGTTTTCTCACGGGTTTACGTGATCGGTGTAGTGCAAAATAGTCTTTGACTGATCGCCTAAAGTTAGGGCGAACTAATTTCCCTACAATAGAAGCAGGGCGCGCCGGTTTGCGCGATTCACGCTGCAGGTTTTGCAGGACGGCCGGCCGAGTCTAGGATGTTAGATTTGAGACGAGCTCGGCGAACTCCTGCTGCGCGAGGGGCTTGATCTTCATGATGCGGGTGTTGTCCTGCACGTGCTCAGGGGTCTTTTGCCCCACCAGGGGGGCCAGTACCCCGGGCGCGGAGCGTATGAACTGCAGGGCGCGCAGGGAGGGATCCAGGTCAAGAAAGTCCGGCATCGTGCCAGGCTGCAGCAGCCGCCCCTGCATGAACGGCACGCTGGTAAACACGCCTATGCCCAGCTCGGACGCGGCGCCAAGAGCCGAGAGGTGCCGCCTTTCCCCTTCTGCATCCCCCATGACAGCCTGGTTCTTTTTTAGCAGCGCCTGGTCATAATACAGGTTGAACGGCATCTGGACGAACCTAAAGCCGTGGTCCTTTCCCCCGACCTCCTCGGCCATGCCGCACACATCCTCAAGCGACAGATACAGTGGGCTCGCGTCGTCGACCCTAAAGCACTCCCACGTGGCCATTCCATAGTATCTGATCGCGCCCTCTGCACGCCGCTTCTCGTACATTGCCATCGCGTCCCGCACGGAGTCGAGGAATTTCTCCCGGGCGACGTTGCTCATCTGTCCCTCGGCCGCATTGTGCAGGTATACCAGATCGATGCACTCCAGCCCCATGTTGCGCAGGCTGCGGTCGATCTGGTCGGACAGGTACGAGGGCGTCATGCAGTGATACGAGGGCGTTATGTCCCCGGCGCTCACGATTCCCGCGTCAGTGTACTCTTGCTTTACATACTCCCAGAACCCGAGCCCCACGTCCGCGTCGTTAGTGACGTAGCCCCCCTTCGTGCATATGAACATCTGGTCCCTGGACGCAATGCCCCGGTCTATGATCTCCGCTACTGCCTTGCCCACGGAGCGCTCGGCCTTCTGCCCCCTGTAGTTTATCGCCGTGTCAATCACGTTGATGCCGGCGCGCACGGACCGCACCACGGCATCGGACACGAGGGCGTCTGTGCGGTCGTCCGCGTCCCCCAGATACGTGCCGATCCCCACGTTTGAGAGCGTCAGTCCTGCAAACTTCCTGTAGTTGCCGGCATGGGCGTCGGATTTTTCGGCAAACGCGGCGGTCCCCTCGGGCGTGGCAGATCCCCTTATCATGCGGCCTGTGCCCGCCGTGCCAATTTATTGCTATAGCAGAGGAGGAGGGGGGAGGGAGGGAGAGGGTACAAGGGCAGACGGGGCGCCTGCCGCGCAACGCGGCCTAGCACCACCATTCCGGACAGAACGACGAGACTGCTATCCCGGCCGCAAGCAGGGCCCCCGTTATGCGGCCAAACACGAGAGCCCGCGACAGGTGCGGCAGCAGCTGGTCCGTCGCGGACATGCAGTGCCTGGCAAGCCCCATGCCGGCGGACGCGACGACGGGGATGGTCGCAAGCGTGATCAGCGCCGCGTACGGGAGCACGCCGGCCCCCGCCCCCGCAAGGATTGCGCCATACGTCACGGCGGGAAAGAGCCAGAAAAGGACCGACGCCCTTCTCTTTCCGGCCGCTATCACAAGCGTCCTGCGCCCCCCGGCCTTGTCGGCCTCAAAGTCCGGAAACGACGCCACGAACAGCACAAGCGAGGACAGGGAGCCCATCGCCACCCCCGCAAGGACGGCATCGGGCTCCAGAGAGCCGTGCTGTATGTAGAACGTGCCGAGCACGATCATGCACCCCTTCACGGCCACAAAAAACTCGCCGAGCCCCACGTTCACTATCTTGGTGGAGTAAAAGTAGATGGCCGCGACAGCAAACCCAAGCATCAGCGCTATGGGGATTCCGTGCGTGGTTACAAAGTACGCGCCGACGGCGCCGCCAATAACCAAGAAGAGGATTCCGGCGCGGTATACGGACCGCGGGTTCAGCAGCCCCTCGGGCAGCACGCCCGTCCCGCCGCTGATCCGCGTGCGCCCCGCCGCAGTGTCGATCCCCCTCTTGTGGTCCCAGTAGTCGTTTAGCAGGTCGACGCTGGCATGCAGCGCAAGCACCCCGCCCAGCGTCAGCGCCGCGTGAAACAAGTCGAGCGTTCCGTCGTGCCGGGCGGCTAGCGCGAGCGCCACGGACACCGAGATGACCGACGCGAGTAGGAACCTTACGCGTATGACGCGCAGCCACGCGGACACCGTTGCCATTACGGTCACGCAGCTGCAATTGTTATTAATTTAACACCCACCGGCGTGACGGGGCGCGGCAGGCATGATACTGGGGAGGATAGGAGAGGGGCAAAAGAGGATCAGGCTGGAGCGCGAGATGCGCTGCACCCGCTGCTCAAAGAGGGTGCCCGGCGGCATCGTGGTCGCAGACGGGTTTGAGAAGACCGGGGAGTTTTGCCGCATGCTTGAGGATCTCAGGGAGACGTACCTTTGCGGCAGGTGCAGGGATGCCAAGAGGGTCGGGGAGGCAGCAGAAAGAACACGCAGGACGGCGGACGGCGCGCCATGACTGGGGTGCCGCCACACGTCAGACCAGCGACTCGTCGCTTACCTCGATCGGCTTGCGCCCCATGAACCCCGAGTCCGTGTCGTGCCAGAACTTTATCTCAGGCTCCCCCGCCTTCCAGCACAGCCACACGTCCTCGTCGAACCTCTTTGAGGGAAAGTCGACCAGCCCCTCGTCTATCCCCTTGAGCGAGACGCCGGCCGCCTCGAGCACCTCGATTGAGTGATACAGCTTGGTTACGGCCGCGTTGAGCTCCTGCTTTAGCTCCATGTACGTCTGCACGCTCCCGCCGTCCGAGTCATTCTGTCCCCCGCCAGGCGCAAGCGCCTCCTGCAGCCTCCGCTCGATGCCCTTTATGGCGACCTTTCTTTCGGCGACCTCGCGGAACTTTTGCGCAATGTCGGGAAGGGCCTCGTTTGCCTCAGATATCGTAAAGTATCTGAACATGCAAAAAGTCCGGCATGCGGTGTTAAAAACCTTGACGGCGCCTTCCGGCCTTTGCTCCGGCCGCGCTCTTCGGGGGCCGCGTTCGATCAAATAATATACCGACTGCGCGGCGGCGCTGCATGCAAAAGATAAAGTGCTCACACATCCTGGTCGCAAAGCAGAGTGAGGCCCTGTCCGTAATGGAGAGGCTCGGAGCCGGCGAAAAGTTCGGCAAGCTTGCAAAGGAGGTGTCGACTGACGCGCCGAGCGCAAAGAGGGACGGAAACCTAGGATACTTTGCCAGGGGCAAGATGGTAAAGCCGTTTGAGGAGGCCGCCTTCAAGCTACAGGTGGGGCAGGTGTCAGAGCCCGTAAAGTCAGAGTACGGATACCACATAATCAAGAGGACAGCGTGAGCAGTGGCGGCAGTGGCGGCGGCTGCCAGAACCGCTAGAGGTACTCGTCAAGCCCTCCCCCCTCAGCAGCAGGCTGCTTTGCGCCCGAGGCGCCGCGTGGGGAGGGGGAGGAGGATGCGCGTGCACCGCCTCTGCCGCCGTCGGGAAACCCCGCGTCGCCATCGTCAATATAGTCGTCACCGACAACGGCATCACCGCCACTATCATCATCACCGTCCTCGCCCTGCCTGTTGAGGTCAAGCATTCCGGACATCGTGCCCCCCATGGACTCTGCAATCTTGATCTTGCGTTTGCCTATCCAATAGTACGTCTCGTCTATGGTTCCCTTTGCAATCAAGACGATCAGGCGGCCGACCGTCCGGCGGCCCGTCCGGCCCCGCCTCTGCACGTACCTTATCGAGCTTGGTACGTTGTCATAAAAGATGACGTGATTCACCTCGGAGATGTCAAGGCCCTCCTCGCCCACCCGCGTGGCCACCATTATGCGGAACTCCCCGTCCCGGAACCGCCTCACAGTCTCCACCTGCTGCTTTTGTTTTAGCCCGGTCTGGCCCGCCTTTCCTATCAGCTTGCCGGACGAAACGCCCACCCCGTCAAGCGCCTCGCATATCATGTCCACAGAGTCCCTATAGCTCGTGAATATCAGGATCTTGCCGTCTATGCCGCCGACCAGCTCGGTCAGCTTTGCAACCTTCGGGTGCTCGATGCCGCCCCGCTTGGCCCTGTCCGCGATTCTGAGCGCCTGCGCAAAGTTGGCGTCGGCCTCGAAGAGCTCCCTTACGCCCGCGCCCTTTTTCCTGCGCGCCCGCTCGCAGAACCTTAGAAACGGCGTGATCCCGTGCGCCTCCAGAATGCTCAGGGCGTAGTGGATGCGTATCGCGGTAAACAGCGGCGTGGCGGCCCCGCGGTTGCGCCGCAGCACATAGTCGCGCAGGCGCAGCAGGCTTGAGAGCGACGGGTTCTCCTCCACGCTGACGTGGCGGGCCCTGAGCGTCTCGCACCGGGACTTTAGCGCCCTCTTCAGGAGGGACTGCATCTCCCGGAGCTCGGGCGTCAGGTCCACCCGGAACCACTCGGTCTCCGTCTTCTGCACGTACGGCCTTACGTCGGGGCTTGACTCGCTGCGCTCGGCCACGCTTGCGATGTGCAGCCGGGCCATTATCTCCGTCGCCCTCTCCTTGTCGCTTGGCAGCGTGGCAGTCATTCCGAGTATGCGGGGGCCGGCCGGCTCCAGCATCCGGGCGATTGCAGAATACGCATAGTCGCCCACGGTGCGGTGGGCCTCGTCGAATATCACCAGCCCGAACGCTTCGGGGGATATCATCCCGCGCGCGAGATCGTTTCTTGCGATCTCGGGCGTGGCGCACACGACGCTGGCGCCCCACAGCTTTTTGCGCCTTGCCGCGGCGTCCTCGCCGGTGACAAGCGAGATGTCGTCTATGGTGAGCGCGCCTTGCAAAAACTCGTGGTGCTGGTTTACCAGCACTCGAGTCGGGGCCAGGAACAGAACCGCAGCAGCGTGGGCGGCGTCCGCGGGGGCGGCGTCAGAGCAGGACGCCATGTGCGATGCTATCACCTGGAGGGCGACGGCGGTCTTTCCCAGCCCGGTCGGGAGCACCACGATGCAGTTCTCCCCTGACGCCTGCGCCGCAACGTTCACCTGGTATTCGCGGTGCTCGATTGTGTTTTTCCGCACATACCGCATCTCCAAGTATCGCGCCACGCCCGCAAAACAGGGTGGAGTTTTTTTATCCTTGTGATCTGGCCGGAGCGCAGGCCACTGCATCGCTATACATAATACCGAACCGCATCAGAGACCAAGCAGGATGGCAGGAGGCGGCAAATTTGACAGGCCCGACTGGGACGAATACTTTATGCTGCAGGCGGAGCTTGCAAAACTCCGCTCAAACTGCATTGCGCGCAAGGTGGGGGCCGTGATCGTGAGGGACCGCCGCCAGATCGCAACCGGATACAACGGGACGCCGCCGGGCATTAGAAACTGCTACGAGGGGGGCTGCGACAGGTGCCAGAGGCGCATGAAGGGACTCATCGCGTCAGGCGAGGATCTGGGGCGCTGCCTGTGCAACCACGCAGAGGCAAACGCCATAATGCACTGCGCCATACTGGGCATAGAGGCGTCCTCGACGAGCAGCACCACGCTGTACACCACGTACGTGCCGTGCCTCGAGTGCACAAAGATGGCAATTACGATAGGGATCAGAAGGTTCGTGTGCCTAGAGGACTACACGGAGAGCGCAAGCCAGCTGACGCGCGAGGCCGGGGTGACCATACAAAGGATAGGCCGCGGCAGGATAGACAAGTGGGCAAGGCAGATAATATCCGCGGAGCGCGGCGGGGAGCCGGTCACGACGGACGGGGCTGCCGGCGGCGCGGGTGCAGTGGGAGGAGAAGGAGTGAGAGGACAAGAAAAAGAAGATGGGGAGGATGAAGCCGCAAAATGCGCGTAAACATCGGCGAGTCCTCAAACCCGGAGACGATGCCCCCCTCCATGCTGGTCTCCGCCGCGTACGACGGAGCCTCCAAAAAGGCGCTGCTAAAGTTCTACGATCCTAAATCCAAGGGGCTGTACCTGTGGTGGGACGAGACGGGGCACAAGCCCTACTGCTACTCAAAGCTGAGCCCGGAGGAGCTGGGGCACCTGGAGTCAAGGAGCGACATACTGGACATCAGCCGCGTCGAGAAGCACAGCCTGGCCGACGACTGCACGATGGCAGTCTCAAAGATAACCGCCGGCGATCCGCTTGCAATAGGCGGCAAGCCCTACGGCAGCGACACGGAGAGGAGCGTACGCGACATAATAGAGACGTGGGAGTCGGACATAAAATACTATGAGACGTACCTGTACGACAGGCGGATTGTCGTAGGCAGGTACTACAAGGCGCAGGCAGGCGAACTCGAGCCCGTCGACATCGAGATATCCGACGAGGTGAGCCTGGCGCTCAAGAGCCTGCTGTGGGACAAGGTGGACAGCGGAAGCATGGTCGACGAGGAGGGGTTCCGCAAGTGCATATCGGACTGGGCCGACCTACTCAACCAGCCCATACCGGAGATAAAGCGGCTGAGCGTGGACATAGAGGTCGAGTCAGTCGAGGGCAGGCTGCCGGACTCCAAGATTGCAGACAACACGGTGACGGCGATAGGCCTTGCCGGCACGGACGGGTTCGGGCGCGTGCTGGTGCTAAGGACGCCCGGCACGCCGGAGGGCGCAAACGAGCTTGGCCCCGACATAAAGGTCGAGTTTTACGAGCCGGACTGCGAGGCGCAGATGATACGGGACGCGTTTGAGATAATGGAGTCGTACCCGTTCATACTCACGTACAACGGCGACGACTTTGACCTGCCGTACCTGCACAACAGGGCGATGAGGCTCGGCATAAAGAACGAGGACAGCCCGCTGCACATGCTAAAGGACTCGGCCACCCTCAAGCGGGGCATACACATTGACCTGTACAAGACCATGTCCAACCGCTCGTTCCAGATATACGCGTTCGGCCAGAAATACACGGACTTTTCGCTCAACAGCGTCTCAGTGGCGCTGCTCGGCAAGCAGAAGATAGACTACGGGCTAAAGTTCGACGAGATGTCCCTGTACCAGACTGCCAACTACTGCTACCACGACGCGCTGCTCACGTACGAGCTCACCAGCTTCGGCGACGGCATACTGATGAACCTGCTTGTGACCATATCACGCATCGGAAGGATGCCCATCGACGACATCGCAAGGCTCGGGGTCTCGCAGTGGATCCGCAGCCTGCTGTACTACGAGCACCGCGTCCGCAACTGCCTCATACCAAGGAGGGACGACCTCGCAAAGCGCACAAAAGAGGTCACGGCAGACGCGGTCATAAAGGACAAAAAGTACAGGGGCGGCCTCGTGGTGGAGCCGCAAAGCGGGGTCCACTTTGACGTGGTCGTAATGGACTTTGCAAGCCTGTACCCGAGCATCATAAAGGTGCGCAACCTGTCCTACGAGACGGTCAGGTGCCCCCACCCCGAGTGCCGCAAGAACTCAATACCCCAGACAAAGCACTGGTCGTGCTCCAAGAGGAACGGGATCACGTCCATGATAATAGGGTCGCTGCGCGACCTGAGGGTCAACTACTACAAGAGCCTGTCAAGAAAGGAGACGCTCACAGAGGTGCAGCGCCAGCAGTACACGGCCGTAAGCCAGGCGCTCAAGGTGATACTCAACGCGAGCTACGGCGTGATGGGCGCGGACATATTCCCCCTGTACTTTCTGCCCGCCGCCGAGGCCACCACGGCCATAGGGAGGCACACCATACTGGAGACGATAAAAAAGTGCAAGGACGCCGGCGTCGACGTGCTGTACGGGGACACGGACTCGCTGTTTGTCAAGAGCCCCACGGCGGAGCAGGTGCAGTACATGATAGACGAGGCCAAAAAGGACCACGGGGTCGACCTGGAGATCGACAAGGAGTACAGGTACTGCGTCCTGAGCAACCGGAAGAAGAACTACCTCGGGGTCTCAAAGTCGGGCAAGGTGGACGTAAAGGGGCTGACCGGCAAAAAGTCACACACGCCGCCGTTCATCAGGAAGCTGTTCGCGGACATACTTGAAGTGCTGGCCGGCGTGCAGAGCCCCGAGGAGTTCGAGCAGGCAAAGGACGTGGTATCGAAGATGATACAGGAGTGCGGCAAGAAGATAGAGAACCTCGAGATTCCGCTCGACGAGATGGCGTTCAGCATGATGCTCAGCAAGGCGCCCTCAGAGTACACAAAGACGCAGCCGCAGCACATCAGGGCCGCGCGCCAGCTTGACGGCATCAGGGAGCTGAAGAGGGGCGACAGGATCTCGTTTGTAAAGACCATCGGAAAGCCCGGGGTGAGGCCGCTTGAGACTGCGCGCAAGGGCGAGATCGACACGACAAAGTATGCGGAGTTTCTCGAGTCGACCATAGAGCAGGTCACGTCAACGATGGACATGGACTTTGACGTCATACTCAAAAAGCCAAAGCAGGCGGGGCTCGACCAGTTCTTCTGGGGATGATCCTGTGGAGCACCACCTGGTCGAGGACTACATACTGCACGTGATAGGCATACTGGCCGGCATACTGATACTGGCCGGGTGGGTCGAGCAGATCTACAAGGGGTACAAGACCAAGCATTTGAGGGACGTCTCAAACTATTTGATGATATTCATCGGGGCGGGGGCCGTCCTGTGGGCGGTATACGGCGTGTTTGTATCAGACGTCTTCATAATCGGGACCAACGTGGCAGCCGTGATACTGATGATCACGGTCCTGATGATGAAGAAGGCGTATGCGCGCAGGTCCAGGGCGGCGCCAGGCCCTGCCTGACCTAGCGGCAACCGCCGTCGCAGCTGCCGGCGGCATGCCGGCGCGCATCACATAATAATCAAGAAGGGCACCACCAACCAGAGACGGCGATGCTTGTCATAAACTGCAAAAACTACGTAGAGGTGGCGACCGCATCCAGAGTAAGGAGGCTGGTCAGGGCGGCGGACAGTGTCGCGGCCAAGCTGGGCGTCGAGATATGCGTGGCGCCCCCGCAGCATATGATCGGGGTGGCCGCAGAGGAGGCCGCATCCGTAGCGAGGGGGCGCGGCGCCGGTTCCTCCGCATCGCGCCGGCCTAGACGACGCCGCCTGCTGCGCATACTCTCGCAGCACGCAGACGTCCAATCCGCCGGAAGCACCACAGGATACGTGATACCCGAGCTGCTAAAGGCGGCAGGGGCCGAAGGCAGCATAATAAACCACAGCGAGCACAGGATCAGGCCTGCAGAGATTGCGTCCACAATCAAAAGGCTGCGCGACGCAGGCATGACGTCCACCCTCTGCGTCCGCAGCGTCAGGGAGCTCAGAAGGTACGCGCCGCTCGGCCCCGACTACGTGGCCATAGAGCCCCCCGAACTCATCGGCTCGGGAAGGGCGGTCTCCACCGAAAGGCCTGAGATCATATCAGGCGCGGCGAGGGCGGTGTCAGAGGCGACGTCACGGAGATCGCCACCGCCAGCAACGTTGTCGGCAACAGCGCCGACGGCAGCAGCCGACACAAGACCGCAGCTGCTCTGCGGGGCCGGCGTGGTCTCGGGCGCCGACGTCGCAAAGGCAGTGGAACTGGGCTCAGTTGGCATCCTGGTCGCAAGCGGCATAATAAAGAGGGGCCCGGCGCAGTGGAGGAGGGCCATAATGGATCTTGCAGAACCGCTCTCCGCGCGCTAACAGGGCCCGGCGCCCCTGCCGCCATACCGAGCCATGCACGGTTAGTTGGTTTAATACACCCTTGCAAGCGCCCGTCAATACGGCACATGAAGGAGATATACGCGTTTGAGGAGGGCGACGGGCAGAACCGCAAGCTGCTGGGCGGCAAGGGCGCCGGGCTCTGCGAGATGACCAGGCTGAAGCTGCCCGTCCCGCCGGGATTCACCATCACCACCCAGGTATGCGACGCATACTACCAGAACGGCAAGAGCCTCCCGAGGGGCCTGATGGCAAAGGTCTCAAAGCACATAGCAAGGGTGGCAAAGAAGACAGGAAAGGCGTGGGGCTCGCCGGACAACCCGCTGCTCGTATCAGTCAGGTCCGGGGCCGCGATATCAATGCCCGGCATGATGGACACGATACTGAACCTGGGCCTCAACGACGAGACCGTCAGGGGGCTTGCCGCCAAGAGCTCCAACCCGAGGTTCGCATGGGACTCCTACAGGAGGTTCGTCCAGCTCTTCGGCAAGGTCGTGTTCGGCATAGACGACAGGCTGTTTGACAACGTGATGAACGCAAAGAAAAAGGAGAGTGGGGCGGAGAGTGACTCGGACCTGGACGCCGGCGCACTCGAGGAGATCACCGCGTCGTTCAAAAAAATATGCGCCGACAGCGGGCACACATTTCCGACTGACCCGACGGCCCAGCTGGAGCTGGCAATTACGGCCGTGTTTGACAGCTGGATGGGAGAGAGGGCGATAGTATACCGCGCAAAGAACAAGATTACAAAGGACATTGCGGCCGGCACCGCGGTCAACGTGGTGGCCATGGTGTTTGGCAACATGGGAAGCGACAGCGCCACGGGCGTGGTATTCACGAGAAACCCCGGCGACGGCTCAAGGCAGATCTACGGCGACTATTTGCAGGACGCCCAGGGCGAGGACGTGGTGGCCGGCGTAAGAACCGGCAAGCACGTGAGCGAGATGAAGTCGGAGATGCCCGAGTCGTACAAACAGCTTGAAAAGACGTGCGACATGCTCGAGAAGCACTTTAGGGAGCCCCAGGACATAGAGTTCACGGTGGAGCAGGGCAGGTTCTACCTGCTGCAGACCCGCAACGCAAAGATGAACGCGGCAAGCATGGTGCGCACCTCGATAGACATGGTAAACGAGAAGATGATAAGCAGGGACAGGGCCATAACCAGGCTCAATGCAGAGCAGCTGGAGCAGCTGCTGCACGACATGCCCGACCAGTCGGAGATTCCAAAGTATGAAAAGCTGGCCACCGGGATTGCGGCGTCTCCGGGGGCCGCAAGCGGGGCGGCCATATTCGACGTCAAAAAGGCGGCCGCAATGGGCAAGGACGGCCACGCAGTCATACTGGTAAGGGAGGAGACAAAGCCCGAGGACGTCCCCGCGTTCTTCGAGTCGCTTGGAATACTGACCAGCCGCGGCGGCAAGTCGTCGCACGCGGCGGTGGTCGCAAGGGGCATGGGCAAGCCGTGCATAGTAGGGTGCGCCGACCTCAAGATCACGGAGACCGGGTGCACCACGTCCGGGGGAGGCCGGATATCGGAGGGCGACATAATCACCATAGACGGCAGCACCGGCAGCGTGTATGCCGGGAGCATACCCACCATAAAGCCCGAGATTACGCCAGAGTTCCGCAGGATTCTCGACTGGGCCGCCAAGGCAAAGAGGCTCGGCGTCAGGGCCAACGCCGACACGCCGGCGGCGGCCGCGCTTGCACGCAAGTACGGCGCTCAGGGGATAGGGCTGTGCCGCACGGAGCGCATGTTCAACCAGAGCGACAGGCTCGTACTCTTTGTAAAGATGATAATGGCAGCGGACAAGGCACAGCGCGAAAAGCTTCTCAAGCGGCTCGGCAGGCTCCAGAAGAGCGACTTTGTAAAGATACTAACGGCAATGGAGGGCTACCCTGTTACGATCAGGCTGCTTGATCCGCCGCTCCACGAGTTTCTGCCAAACCCCGAGGCGCAGGCCGCAAAGGTCAAGAGCATGGAGGGCGGCAGGGGCAGCAAGGCGTCAAAGTCCGACCTGGAGGAGGCAAGAACCGTTTTGGAGCGCGCAAGGGAGCTGGCTGAGATAAACCCCATGATGGGGCACCGCGGCGTGAGGGTCGGGGTCACATACCCGGAGATATACCGCATGCAGATACGGGCCGTCTTCGAGGCGCTCGCCGCGCTGGCCAAAAAGGGCGTAAAGGCAAAGCCGCAGATAATGATACCGCAGATAAGCAGCGTCGAGGAGCTGGACCACATCAAGCAGATATACGACGAGGTAAGGCGCGAGGTCGAGGAGGCAAACGGCGGGCGCAAGCTGAGCGTAAACTTTGGGACCATGATAGAGGTGGTCAGGGCCGCGCTGACCGCGGACCAGCTGGCCCGGACCGCGGAGTTCTTTAGCTTTGGGACAAACGACCTCACGCAGGGCACGTTCAGCTTTAGCAGGGAGGACGTGGAGGGCAAGTTCATGCCCGAATACATGGACAAGGGGCTGCTGGAGCAGAACCCGTTCCAGTCAATCGACAGAAGCGGCGTGGGCCGGCTTATGAGCCAGGGCATACGCCTGGGGCGCGAGTCCCGCAAGGGCATGGAGATCGGCATATGCGGCGAGCACGGTGGCGACCCCAGCTCAGTCGTGTTCTGCCACAACGAGTCCCTGAGCTATGTGAGCGCGTCCCCGCACCGCATACCCATCGCGATTGTGGCCGCCGCGCAGGCAGCCATCCTCCAAAAGGCGCCCTCCAAGGGCAAAAAGAGATCCAAGCGAAAAAAGCAGTGACCCCTGCCGCACGGCATGGCCGCCCCACAAACAAAAAATAAAGACCGTCCCGCCCCCACCCCGTGCTGCCGAGGATAGACGCGATCAAGCAACAGAGGCTCAAGACGGGGGCCACCCAGAAAAAGCTCGCGGACATGACGGGCGTGAGCACCTCGATGATAAACCAGATAGAGTCTGGGCGCACAAAGCCCAGCTATGACACCGCGAGGAAGATATTCGACGCCCTGGCCAAGCTGGAGGACTCGGCCGACCCGCACCGCGCGGGCGACTTTTGCAGCAGGGACATGATCATACTGAACCCCGGCCACACGCTGCACGAGGCGATAGAGAAGATGGACGAGCACTCCATAAGCCAGATCCCCATATTCGAGGATGACCGGGTGGTCGGGGTCATCACGGAGGACGGCATAGTAAAGCGCATCACGGATGCCGGCGAGCACAGCCTCAAGAGCACCAGGCTGGGGGACGCCATGGAGCCCGCCCCTCCCATCGTAGACTACAACACGCCTGCAAGGGCGCTGGTCCCGCTCATACGCTACTCCAAGTGCATAATGGTCTCAAAAAAATCCGAGATAATAGGGATAATCACGGCGTCTGACACGCTAAAGATGATGGAATGACTACTTTGGGTGCGAGCACAGTTCGGCAAGCACGCCGCACAGCGACTTTGGGTGCACGAACGTCACCATGGTGCCCTCAGAGCCGGGCCTGACGTCCCCCAGGAACCTGACTCCCGCGTCCCTCATGCGGCCCACCTCGCCCTCAATATCCGAAGTCTCAAGGGCGACGTGGTGCAGCCCCTGCCCCCGCGTCTCCAGGAACTTTTTGATCGGGCTCGAGTCGCCCACAGGCTGCATCAGCTCTATGCGCCCGTTCTCCATGCGGATTATCCCCACTCGGACGCCCTCCGACTCCACGGTCTCAAACTCAACGGAGTCGGCCCCCAGGGCCTCCTTGTAGGTGCGCGCGGCCTCGTCCAGATCGTTTACCGCGATTGCCACGTGGTCTATCCTCATGTCCAGTCAGAACACCTCCTTTGGCTCGTACTGCCCGAACACCTCTCTAAATGCGTTGCTTATCTCCCCGGTGGTGGCCGACGCCCTTGCGGCGTCGATGATGTACGGCATCAGGTTCGTGCCCGGGTTCTCGGCCGCCTGGGCCAAAGCCGACATGGACTGGGACCACCGGCCCGCATCCCGGGACGCCCGGAGCTGCTTGAGCTCTTTTTTCTGCTGGCGCTCCACCTTGAGCCCGACCCGGAGCAGGTCCGGCTGCTTCTCGTCCGGATCCTCGTACCGGTTGACCCCCACCACGACGCGCTCTCCGTCGTCGGCCTCCTTTTTGAGCCTGTATGCGTTCTGCCTTATCTCGGACTGGAAGAAGCCGCGCTCGATTGCCCGGACGGAGCCGCCCATCTTCCGTATCCTCCTGAGATACTTCCACACCGCGTCCTCCATCTTGGCGCAGAGATCCTCCAGGTAGTGCGAGCCGGCCATCGGATCCACAGTCTTTGTGATGCCAGACTCGTGGGCCACTATCTGCTGCGTGCGCAGGGCAATCTTGGCCGACTCCTGCGTCGGGAGCGCAAGCGCCTCGTCGCGCGAGTTGGTATGGAGCGACTGGGTGCCGCCCATGACGGCCGCCATGGTCTGGATCGCCACCCGGACTATGTTGTTGTCCGGCTGCTGCGCCGTCAGCGACTCGCCGCTTGTCTGGGTGTGAAACTTTAGCTGCAGCGACCTTGGGTTTCTTGCGTGGAACATCTCCTTGAGGATCTTGGCGTATACCGTGCGGGCCACCCTGAACTTTGCCACCTCCTCGAAGAACTCTATCGTACAGCAGAAGAAGAACGACAGCCTCGGGGCAAAGTCGTCAATCTTCAGCCCCCGCTCAAGGCATGTCTCGATGTATGCGATTGCGTTGGCAAGCGTAAAAGCAACCTCCTGCGTGGCGGTGCACCCCGCCTCCCTCATGTGGTACCCTGATATGGACACGGGGTACCAGGAAGGCACCTCCCTGGCGCAGTACTCTATCATGTCCCCGATGAGTCGCATCGACGGGGCCGGGGGGTAGATGTACGTGTTCCTTGCAATGTACTCCTTGAGTATGTCGTTCTGCGTGGTGCCGCGCAGCTGAGCGGGCTCAAAGCCCTGCGACCCGCCCACCGCGATATAATACGCAAGGAGGGTGGACGCCGTAGAGTTTATCGTCATGGAGGTGCTGACCCTGCCGAGGGGTATGCCGTCAAACGCCCGGAGCATGTCCCGCACGGACGTGATCGAGACGCCGACCTTGCCGACCTCGCCCTCGGCCTGCGGGGAGTCGGAGTCATACCCGATCTGGGTGGGGAGGTCAAAGGCCATGCTGAGCCCAGTCTGCCCCTTT
The DNA here is from genome assembly GCA_022823825.1 of Nitrosopumilaceae archaeon. GTDB lineage: Archaea > Thermoproteota > Nitrososphaeria > Nitrososphaerales > Nitrosopumilaceae > Nitrosopumilus. The sequence goes on from JAJEHG010000041.1 coordinate 14,949, forward strand.
TCGAGCATGAACTTGAAGCGCTCGTTTGTCAGCTTGGCGTCCCCGAACCCCGAATACTGCCGCATGGTCCACAGCCTGTCGCGGTACATTCCCGGGTGTATTCCGCGTGTGAAGGGGTACCGGCCCGCGTCGCCTGCCGCCGCGGCGCCGCTCTTTTTGCGCGAATAGATGCGCTTGACCTCAAAGTTTGAGTCTGTAAAGGGGTTGCCTTGGGATGGGGCCGCCGCTTTCTTGCCGTCCCGCTTTGCCGTGGCGCCCGCTGCCATCACTTCGCTTTCATACGACGGGTTTAAAAATCTAAGATCGCCACAGGGCAGGGCCCCGAAAAGGCGCAAGCAGTCAGGCCGCGCGCGGGTATAATTGCAGGCTGCCGCCAAAGTCACGGATCAGGCGCTGGGCGGTTGCGGCTGCCAAGGAGCGACTCTGTAAGCCGGTCTGCGGCGTCAAGCGGGCTGGACTTGCCGGACGCGAGCCTCCCGATATGCCTCTGCGCCGCCTTGTCAGAGTCCACCATCTCGTCCACCGCGGCGCGTACGTTAGACGTTATGATCTCCCGGAGCTCCGCGTCAAGCTTGGCGCGTCTAAGATCCTCCGTCTTTTGGGCCCTGGCCAGTCCGGCCATCTCCATCAGGGACTTTGCAAACTTTGCAATCGTGGGACTGCGCTTTATAGACGTCTTTAGCACCACGCGTCCGGGCACGAGTCCGGACCTCTTGCGGCCGCCATGGTAGGCGGTTGTAGCATCATCACCATCACCATCACCGCCGCTGCCGATCTCGGCCCCGCCAGCTACAAAGTCGCGCACCGCGTCGTACAGCCGGTCGGCGCCCTCCAGGTCGCACTTGTTTACCAAGTACATGTCGCCGATCTCAGTCAGCCCCGCCTTTATTGCCTGTATGCTGTCCCCCGTGTGCGGGTTGAATACCACCACCGTAACGTCCGCTATCGTGGATATCTCCACCTCGGTCTGCCCGGCGCCGACGCTCTCGATCATTATTGGATCAAACCCCGCGTACTCCAGCACGCGTATGCTGTTGCGCAGTGACGAGGACACCGCTCCCGTCGCCCCCCTGGACGCGATGCTGCGTATGTACGTCCCCGAGTCGGCGGATTCCGCCATCCTGACGCGGTCCCCCAGAATGGCGCCGCCCGTGATGTGGCTGGTGGGATCCACCGCAAGCACGGCGGGCTTGGCGCCCATGCGGTTCAGCGCGACCACGGTCTTGTTTATGAGGGAGCTCTTGCCGGCCCCCGCGGGCCCAGTTATGCCGATTATGACCGAATCGCCCGTGTGTGGAAATATTTTTTTGATCAGCTTGCGCGCTCCGGCAGGGTCGTTCTCCACCAGCGAGATCGCCTTTGCGACTGCCTGTCGCCTTCCCTTTTTCAGATCCTCAAGCATGCCGTCCATGCGGTACGTGCCAGGGCACGGAATAAAACTTGTAAGGACGGTGGGGGGGAGAGGGGAGGGACGGGCCACAGGCAGAGACGACGGGCCGCGGTGCGGCAGTACGCCGGAGGAGCGCCAGCGGCACAATCCCGCGGCACAACACTAGTAAAACTAAAAAATCAACCAAAACAAGAGTACGTATGATCGAAAAGGGCGATCTCGGCAAGGTGATGAACTTTGTTGCAAGCAGGTGGGCAGCGGAGTCGAGGGATCCGGACTCAAAGCTGATGTCCGACCTGCCAAACGACTTTTGGATGAACTCGGTGGGGGGAAAGACCGCCAACGGAGGGTTCTGGGTCACCACCCTCATGTATACGGAAAGCGAGGCCGACGCGGCGGCATTCAGGGAGGTGCTGCTGAGGTGGCAGTCCCGCGGCAACAGCAGGAACGGCGCGGGGGCGGGGGCGGGTGCAGGCTCGGGGCCGGACCTGATAAAGATAAGCAAGATGCGCAGCGGAAACAGCGGCGGCGGCGGCGGCAGCGCAGAACCCCCCGGCCCGGGAAAAGAAGAGTAGCCAAGCTCGCCTGCACCGGCAACATTTTAGACGGGGCCGCGCCACGGACAACCATATGGCGCAGGACGTGTTTACCGCAAGGGAGAGGTGGGCGCTTGCGGGCCACTTCTCAAACACCGACGGCAGCGTCTTTGCCATTACGACCCCCCGGCAAGTTGACCGCGGGGCCCTGATGTCAAGGTACAGCCGCACCGCGAAGGGGATGCGCCGCGTATTCCTAGACGAGTTCCTCTCAGATGAGACGCGCGGGGAGAGGTTCTACGAAAGGGTGCTCGCAGAGTATGGCGACGACTCGGTCGCGGAACTCGGCGAGGCCCAGATAGCTGTAGAGGGCCTCTCAAACATAGCGGTAAAGACCATACAGGACAGGAGGATAGGGCTCTCGTACCTGGAAAAATCGTCCAGGTACGTCACCTGGAACAAGAGGGACGGCGACGGCAAGTACATGTTCTACCGCGAGCCCGCCATAATGGCATCCAGGCACGCGGACGCATACGAGGAGTCCTGCAATACTTCTTTTGACGCGTATTCGGCCGCAGTCGACCCCATGATAAGGTACGTGAGGGAGAGGTACCCCATAGGGATGTACGCGTTCAGGGACTCGAGGAGCGGCCAGGAAAAACCGTACGACAGGCTGAGGCTCGAGTCCGACGCCTCCGCTGCCAGGGGCATATACAACGGATCCACAAAGGCAAAGGCGCTCGACATACTGAGGGGGCTGCTGCCGGCGGCCACCATGACAAACGTCGGCATAACGGGAAACGGGCGCGCGTTCGAGTACCTGCTGTCGATACTGGGGTCGTCCGGCCTGGCCGAGGAGCGCGACATCGGGGCGGCAATAAGGAGGGAGCTGGACGGCGTGATAGGCGCGTTCGTAAAGAGGTCAGACGGCAAGCACGGCCAAGAGTTGCGCAGATACCTCGAGCGCGCCAGGCGCGCTGCAAAAGGGGGGACGGCAGAGGCGCGTATGAAGCCTGTAGCGCGGCCTACTGGGTGGCTCACCGCGCTCACAGAGTACGACACGGAAGAAAGGGCAATCAACAAGATAGTCGCGTCTGTCATCTACGAGCACGCCGCCGGCACGGGCCACACGTACGGCGGTGCGCTGCGCCACGCAAGGAGGATGCCAATGGCACAAAAGGAGCGCATCATAGGCAGAATGGCCAGGCTCAGGTCAAACAGAAGGCACAGGCCCCCGAGGGCGTTTGAGGCCGCGCAGTACACGTTTGACCTGTGCAACAACTTTGGCATGTTCAGGGACATGCACAGGCACCGCATGCTGACCATGCACAGGCAGCTGCTAACGGCAAGTCACGGGTACAGCGTCCCAGAAGAGATGGATGCCATAGGCATGGGCAGCGCGTACAGGGAGGCGCTTGACGGCTCCAGGGACGCGTTTGAGAGGATAGCCAAGAGGCACCCGGGGCAGGCGCAGTATGTAGTCAGCTTTGCGTACAACTACCCATATATGATCAGAATGAACCTCAGGGAGGCGTGCCACATGATAGAGCTCAGGACCATACCGCAGGGGCACGCCGACTATAGGAGGGTGGCGCAGCAGATGTACGCGCAGATCAGGAGGGTGCATCCGAGGCTCTGCAGGATAATCAGGTTTGCGGACCTCAAGGAGTATGATCTTGAGAGGTTCGAGTCGGAGAAGAGAACGTCAGAGAAGAGGCGCGCCGCGGGCGGGGGGAGCGGCAGCAGCGGGCGCAGGCCGTCACCCAAAACCAACAAATAGAATCACCGCACGGCAAGGTTGCGCGCAATGGACGACAACCAAAAACAACAACAACCACCACCACCACCGTCACCGTCAAACAAGAGACAAGAAGGCAGCGGCGGGGAACCCCGCCGGGATCCCGGCAACAGCGGCGACGGAGCCCGCGCAAGGACCCCGGACGAATGGAAGGAGGTACTAGAGCCGGACAGGTACGAGGTGTGCATAAACCACGGGACGGAGCCGCCATTTTCCGGCAGGTACAACGGATACAGCCCCGATGGCGGGTACATGTGCGCCTGCTGCAGGGCCGAGCTGTTCTCTTCTGATGCAAAGTTTGACTCTGGATCTGGATGGCCCAGTTTTTGGAGGCCCGCGTCTGAGGGCAACATAGAATACGTGCAGGACACCTCATACGGCATGACGCGCACAGAGGTCAACTGCGGCCGGTGCGGGGCCCACCTCGGACACGTCTTTGATGACGGGCCTGCTCCCACAAACCTCAGGTACTGCATCAACTCGCTCTCGCTGATACACGAGAGCGACTGCAGGGACGAGTGACCGCTGCAGGGACGGACTGCATCCAGTCTTGTCGCCGCAAAGGGTTCGGACTGGCATGTGTGGAGAGCTGCTCGGGCCTGTAAGGGTGGCGGCCCGAAAGGACAAAAGGCGCGTCCGCTGCCCGGTCCGGTCAGCGGCAGACGCGCGGGGCAGGCGCCTCCAAGGCGCGCTGCAGAACCCACTCATAAGAGCCGTCTGGCGACAACTTGACCGTAAACGTGGCAAAGTTGAGCGGCGATATCAAGTCCCCTTCGTCATTAAGCATAAAGGCGCCTATTGTTCCGACTGCCGGGGCGTAGGGATCGTGGCGAATCTGGTGCAGCGGATCCTCAATGTGCCCGCGGGCAACGTCGATAAAGATGTCCTTTACCGCCGCGTCCGTTGCAAACGAGGTGATCACGGCGTCGCCGAGCACGTGTACGGCGTCATATGAAGTATGCAGGTACGGGCTGGGCGCTACGTTTGGATTCAGCTGCCGGAGTTGCTCGATCAGGCTGTCCGTCTCACTCGTCCCCGGGACGTGATATGTAGAGCTGGTCAGGCCCACCGACTCGGCAAAGGCCGCCACGCCACGGTCCATAACGATTTGGGTCGAGGCCGTAATGCCACCGGTGCCGTACCATGTCACCGCCCGGGCGTCGTCAAGGCCGGCGTCGGCCAGAATGGCCCTTACTAGGTCTATAAAGTCAGCGTGAAACCCTACGAACAGGACGGCGGTTCCGTCGGGGCCCGCGCCCGTCGTCGCGTCCAAGGCGTCCTCCAGCTGCCGCGCGAGGCCGGCAAAGTCCACCGTGCCTATGTCGGCGCTGTATGTGATGGTGTCCGACACGGTTCCGGTGTAGCTGCCGCCAAATGCGGCCACCATGTCGCGCCCCCACACGTCATCGCGCTGCACTATAACGACGTGCGTCTTGCCGTCGCTTGCAAGCGTCCGGGCTATGAACGGGGCCTGCTTTCTGTCGTCCGGAACGAGGCGGAAGAGGCTGTCATCGCGTATTGCCAGTTCGGGCGCGGTGGAAGACGGCGAGACCATGACAAGGTTGTTGTCGTTGGCGTAGGACAGCAGGGCCTTGGCGGCCGCGCTGGTGGTGGGCCCCACGTAGTAGTCGATCTGCCGGTTGACGTGAGCGTCGGTTATCGCGGCCACGGGGTCGTCGTCTATCACGACCGGGACCAATGTCACCTTGTAGCCGCTGCCGAGCTCCAGCTGCTCCAAGTTGAAGTCAGCGGCGCCTATCTCCATGGCCTTTTGGCGGTCGACGTCGTTAAACGAGTCGGGGTCAAGCAGGAGCAGCATGCCTATCCTGAGCTCGGCCTGGAGGAATCTGTCCCACGTAAACGTGCCGTCACTATCCTGCACGACCCGGTACGCCGTAAACAGGTTAGGTTCCCTGAGATCCCCTGCAGCATCCAGCCGGTAGTCGCCCAGGGTCCCCACGTACCTGTCGGCGACGTCGATAAAGCTGGCCGCTACGCGCACGGGATCGTCGGCCCCGACATGTTTGATGGCCTCTCCTATTAGGTAAGCCGCGTCATAAGAGGTGTAGACGTACTCGTTGAGATCTCCGCGCACCTTGGGGGCGAGCCTGTCCTTGACGGACTTTGTCAGATCCGACTCGGAGATGAAGAGTATGGTTGCGGTCAGATCGACCCTGTTGGCAAACGGGCCCGCCACCGCATGCGCTGCAATAGAGGGCTTGTTTGCCACCCCGTCGGCTCCATACCACCTCACCTCAAGCACGCTTTCTAGCGCCGGATCCCCGTGCACCGCCTCAAACGTACGGATCAGATCACCCGCAAATCCCAGGTACAGTACGGCCGTGTGTATATCCTGCGCCGTAAACGCGTCCAGCGCGGCCTTTAGGTCCGCGGCCACCTGCGCGTGATCCGCCAAGTCAGGGTCAAAGGGTATGCTGACAAACGTCGCCTCGTTGTAATTTGCAGGAATGTCCTCGGCCAGTCCTTGTCCCCAGGTGTCGTCTCGGTATACCGTAACAATGTGCGTCTTCTCGTCTCCCTGTAGGATCTCGGCGATAAGCTGCGCCTGCTGGGTGTCTGGGGGCGCCAGCCTAAACGTGGTGTCGCCCGCTATTGCAAGGCGCGCCGCCGTGGACGACGGCGACACTATTATGATATTGTTGTCGTTTGCGTATTCTCGAACCTTCTCCACGTTGCCGCTTCCCGTCGGCCCCACGTAGTATTTTGGCCCGTTTCCACTGTCGTACGCGCTCTGCAGCGCGGCCAGGGGGTCGTCCCCCAGGGAATAACTTGAAATGCTCAGCTTGTAACCGGTGTTGGCCGCGTTAAAGTCACCGACGGCCAGCTTCATGGCCTCGAACCGGTCGGCGTTGCTCTGCGCCTGCGTGAGGAGGGCGCCTATCTCCACCGTCGTAGGGGTCTGGGCATGCGCGCCACCCGCCGGGGCCACGAGCAGCAGAGAGATAGCAGCAAGGCCCAAAAGTCCAACAGCGTATGCGCGCCACATGGACGCCCACGCATATGAAAATGTTATAAAGTTATTGACAAAAAATTGGGGAATTATATCTTTTAGTACGCTGAGCCCCGTGCCGCTCGACGTGGGAAAGGCGCACACTCTGGGACTCGTAAAGGCCGTGATCGCCAGGGAAGGCAGAGTCAGGGACGGTAACGTCATGGAGCGTGATAACATAGTAGTGGGCGCCGGGGCGCTGCGT
>JAJEHG010000031.1 GCA_022823825.1 Nitrosopumilaceae archaeon
TAGTGTTCGATGAGATGATCATACTGCTGTTACTTAAGCGCTGTGATCGCCGAATCCCGTCCCCCAGCTGCACCCGCATGCATGCCGCAATCCGCGGTGGCCCGACAGGCGTGCATGGGTGAATTAGGAAACAAAATTCCGGTTGTTGCTGTTGCCGCAGGCCCGGCCGCGGCGGGGCGCTGCCGTCCCGGGCCCCTCTTGCCCCCCAAGGTAAAAAGGAATTTAATCAAACTCTCTCGCGCCTGATCAATGGCCAGTATGTCGAACATGCTCAAGACCTTCGGGCCGGGCATAATGTTCGCGTGCACGGCCATCGGCGTGTCCCATCTGATACAGGCCACCCGCGCGGGGGCGGAGTTCGGGTTCGCCCTGCTCGGGTTCGTCATAGCCGCAAACCTGCTAAAGTACCCCTTTTACGAGTTCAGCTCCAGGTATACGAGCGCGACGGGGACCAGCCTGATAGACGGGTACATGAGGCTGGGCAGGTCCTACCTGCTGCTCTACTTTGCCATCACGGTGGCCTCCATGTTCTTTGTGACTGGCGCAGTCGGGTTTGTAACCGCCGGGTTCATGGAGAACCTGTTCTCCGCAGAGTTTCTAGACCAGTGGACGCTTGTCATACTGTTTGTGGTGTGCGCCGCCATACTCGTCACGGGGAGGTATACCGTGCTTGACAGCCTGATAAAGGTGATAGCGGCCGTGCTGCTGGTGTCGACAGTGCTGGCGTTTGCCATTGCCGCGTACAACGGGCCTTCCGAGCCGGTGCCCGGCTTTGAGGTGCCGGAGGTGCTGAGCGGCGCCGGGATATTCTTTCTGATAGCCCTGATGGGGTGGATGCCGATGCCGATCGACACGTCGACGTGGCACAGCCTGTGGACGCTTGAGCGCATAAAGCAGACTGGGTTCAGGCCGCGCCTGCGGGAGACCCTGCTTGACTTTAACGTGGGGTACGCGATAACGGCGGTGCTTGCCGTGCTCTTTCTGGTGCTCGGGACGTACATATTCTTTGGAAGCGGCGAGGAGCTTCCAAACAACAACGCGCTGTTTGCAGGAAAGATAGTCACGCTGTACACGGAGACCGTGGGCGAGTGGAGCGAGCTCGTGATATCCGCCTCCGCGTTCAGCGTCATGTTTGGGACGATAATCGCCGTGCTTGACGGGTATTCAAGGGCGCTCTCCAGGATGACGCGCATGATAGGCTCGCTCAGGGGTAGCCCACAGCAGGCGCCCGGCAAGCCGGGCTGCGGTGGTGATGGCAGCGGTGGTGATGGCAGCGGTGGCGGTGCGGGCCACGACCATGGCGCCGCCGAACCCCTCCCGGCCACAGGCATAGACGCGCACCACGACGACTCGAAGGGCCTGCGATACCCCGTGTACATCGTACTGCTGGTCGCCGGCTCGCTTGCCATCGTGACGTTCTTCGGTGACAAGCTCAAGGAGCTTGTGGACTTTGCGACGATAGTCTCGTTTATGATCGCGCCCGTGATAGCTCTGTTCAACTTTAGGCTCGTCACGGGACGGTACATCGAGCGCAGCATGCGGCCGCCCGCATGGCTCAAGGTTCTGGCCTGCGCCGGGGTCGCGTTCCTAGTCGGCTTTGCCGCATTCTTTGCGCTGGTGAGGCTCGGGATAATCTCGCTGTAACCGCATGCCGGCGGTTCAACATTTTTAATGCCTGCGGGCGCATTCTGGCCGTGAAGCATGCGGCATCCAACCGGCCCGCGGCAGTACTGGCCGCGCTTGCCGTGCTGGCGCTTGCGGCAGCCATAACAGTGGCGCCAGAGCATGCCGAGGCAGCGGCCGGATCCTTCGTGGAGAGCGTCACGATTGCAAAATATCCCAGCTCCTCTGCCGCCATCGACGCCCTGCTTGCAGGCGAGATAGACATGTACTATGACGATATAACGGCCGCGGAAGTCCAAAGGGTAAGCGAAGCCGGACACGACGTATACGAGTCGCCCGGCGGCACCTATTCCATATACGTAAACCCCGTCGACGATTTCACGAACGGCTTCAACCCGTTCTCGCAGCAGGGCGCCAGGTACGCGCTGAACTACGTGGTGGACCGGAGCCATGTCGTGGACGGCCTGCTGATGGGATCGGGCGCCGAGATGTTCTCCGCCCTGCCCCCCGGCCACCGAGACTATCCACTCATATACAACGAGGTGGAGTCCCTCGGGTTCTCACATGATCTGGACGAGGCCGACCGGCTGTTTACCGAGGCGCTCACCCCCACCGGCGCCCAAAAGGTCAACGGCGTGTGGCACCACGGGGGCCAGCCCGTCGTGATAAAGATGTTCATAAGAAGTGACGACCCGGTGCGCCTCCAGTTCGGGGAGAGGCTGGCATCAGACCTCCAGAGAGTGGGGTTCGGGGTGCAAAAGTCGTACGGGAACCTGCTTGATGCCGGATCCCGCGTGTATGCCTCTGATCCGGCAGACCAGCAATGGCACATCTACACGGAGGGCTGGGGCAACTCCCGGACAGCCAAGTACGACGACCTGCAGATGTCCATATTCTACGCCCCGATATTTGGCAACCTTCCGGGCCAAGGCGAGGAGCACGCGTGGAACTATCAGAATGACACGCTTGACCTGCTCGCCGCCTACCTGTTCCTCGAACTGTACGATTCGTCTGAGGAGAGGGCCGAGCTGCTGTCTGCCATGAGCCGCGCGGGCGTGACAGAGTCCGTGCGCGTCTTTCTTGCAGCCGAGCACGAGTCCTATCCGGTAAGGGCCGGTACCGCGGGCGTGGTCAATGCGCCCGGATACGGAATCACGTCAAAGTACACCCCGCTCAACGTGCAGCTGCCCGGCGGCGACCCGAGCCTCTCCATAGGGACGAACCACGTGGTGCAGAGCTCCTGGAACCCGGTCGGCGGGTTCACCGACGTGTACAGCAGCACCGTGTGGTCGCTCTTGCGCGACACGGACCAGGTACGAAACCCGCACAGCGCGGATCTGCTCGACGGCAGAAACGTCCTCGTATCGGTGGAGACGGAGGGGCCTGACGGCAAGCTCGACGTTCCGCCCGGCGCCATGACATGGGATCCGGAGGAGCATAAATGGGCTGCCGTAGGCCCCGGCGAGCGGGCCACCAGCAAGGTCGTGTTCGACCTGCGCCTCGGAAACTGGCACCACGGCGTGCCGATGGACCTCAACGACGTGCTGTTCCCGATAACGTTCAACATAGAGCACCACGTGATGCACAGTCACGAGGAGATACTCGACTCGGACCCGCACGCCACGCTGCACTCCAGCGGAAGGTTTGTGGCAGTGGAGGTGATCGACGATGACACCATCGGGCTGTACGTCGACTACTGGCACTTTGACGAGGATGAGATTGTGGACACGGCAGGCATATGGCCCTTCCTTCCGTGGGAGATGTATTATGCAATGGACCGGATGGTCCATGCCGGCGAGGCCGACTGGTACTCGTCCTCTGCGCGGGCGCACAGCGGCAACTGGCTTGACATGCTTGATGCCGGCGACGCGGCGCTTGCGCGCGGGCACCTGTCCGACCTCAGGAATTCCGAGAACGGCATACCCGACTTTCTGTACAACATGCGGGACGCCGCATACGTAAACGCCAGATATGGCGCGGCCATGTCGTGGATAGACGACAAGGGGCACATGGTGACAAGCAACGGCCCGTTCTACCTTTCTAATCTGATCGAGCGGGACGCGGACGGCGTCATCGCCAGCATGGTGCTGAGGCAGTTTGACGATCCCTCGTACCCGCTTGGCGCGGGCCACTGGAGCGCGTTTGCAGACTTTGAGCCGCTGTCCGGAGACGTGGTGATAGGCTCCCTCGCCCCCATAACGGGCAACGCGTACAGGTACGGCGAGGAGACGAGGGCCGCGTCCGATCTTGCGGTATCGCACTTTAACGAGTACCTGGAGCAGCGCGGTGAAAAGTGGTCGATCAAACAGATACACATAGACACGGAGACCGACCCCGCCGCCGCGCTGGCCGGACTCGTGGCGCTTGACGGCCAGAACGTCAAGCTTGTGAACGGGCCCGTGATTGACATAATAACGCAGAACGTCCTTGGCTATGCCAACTCCAACGACATGGTGCTGGTCAGCTGCTGCTCGTCGTCACCCGCAAACGCCATACCCGGCGACGCCCTCTTCAGGATGCTCCCCGACCAGCGCGTGCACGCGGCGGAGATCGTAAGGCTGATGACGGCGCATCCGGCCCTAAACCTCAAGCACGTGGTGCCGGTCGGAATAGACAACCCGTGGGCCACCGAACTGCTGGGGGCGGCCAAAATCGGCTTTGAGGACAGGGGCGTGACATTCTCGGATATAATCACGTATGACGCAAGCTATGTCCAAGGGGACGGCTTTGTCGCCGGGGCGGAGATGGCCGCGGCGGCCGAGGCCCTTGCCGACGAGGTGCGGCTTGTCACAGGGCAGAGCAGGGCGCACAACGTGGCAGTGCTGTACGTCGGATTCGGGGAGGGGCCTCTCTTCCTAAAGGCCGCCGCCGCCGCGCACGACGTGCTGGATGACGTCAGGTGGTTTGGCGCCGACCAGAACACCGCCTCCCCCAACATATCCGACGATCCCGAGTCGGCCGCGTTTGCAAGCGCCGTGTCATTTACAACAGTGCAGCCCTCGGTCCCGGACAACCTGCTCACGAGTGAGATACGCGCGCACCTGGCAGAAATGTCCATTGCGCCCAGCCCGTACTCCAGCTATGCGTATGACGCGGTCTGGGTTCTCGGGCTCGCAATCCTGGACGCCCAGAGCTCTGATCCGGCCGACGTCATACAACACATCAAGCCGGCTGCAATGAGGCACGTGGGGGCCATTGGCTCGACTGAGCTTAACTATAACGGGGATCTGGCATCCGGCATCTACCAGGCGTGGCTGTTCTCAGAGGACGGTCAGTGGTCAAGGTATTCAGTCGCCGAGCCGTCTTCAACGTGCCGCTGACGCCCTCAGAAAAAGAAGAAGAAGAAGAAGAAGACATACGGTACCAAACCGGCGCGGGCCCCAGGACGCCGAGTGCCTGCCGCCACGTGACGGTACCCGATGCGGCCGGATCCTGCTACCTGTTGCTGCCGGAGGCCCCCTCTAGGAGCCCCGAGTCGCCGTGTATCCTGTCGATATGTCTGGAGAGATCCTCCTTGTCATCAAAGTCCGAGTTGCAGTAGGGACATGCGTGTTCTGCCATACATGGTATGGCCCCCGCGGCGTTAAAAAGCTGTTCCACGTGCCACGACGGCACGCGGCGACCCGCCATGCCTGAATAGTTAATATACAGAGTAGAAAGCCCCATGTCTGATGGCCACGGCTGGCAAGAGGGTAAGACAGCCAAGACGGCAGCGTAAAAACAACGGCGCAGTTCGCCGAATCTTTGAGGACGCAATGCAGTCCCAGGACGGCGTCATTACGGAGGAGCTCTCAAAGTCAGTACTCAAGAGGTACGGCGTCAGCGTCCCGCCCTACGCGCTGGTGACATCGGCCGGCGAGGCGGCAAGAGAGGCGAGGCGCATAGGATTCCCGCTCGTAATGAAGGTGGTCTCGCCGCAGATACTCCACAAGACCGACGTCGGCGGGGTCAAGGTGGGCATCGAGAGCGTGTCTGACGTCAGGAAGACGTTTGATGACATGTACGGCAGGCTCTCAAGAAAGAGGGGAGTCCAGGTAAAGGGCATACTGCTTGAGAAGATGGTCCCCAAGGGCGTCGAGCTCATCGTGGGCATTCAGAACGATCCGCAGTTCGGGCCCGTGATAATGGCGGGGCTCGGCGGCATAATGACAGAGGTGATGAAGGACGTCGCGTTCCGCATGCTGCCAATCACCGAATCCGATGCCAAGTCGATGATAAACGAGCTGCGCGGCGCGGCTCTCCTAAAGGGCTTCCGCGGCGCGGAGCCCATAGACATCGGCGCCGTTGCAAGGATGCTGGTCCAGATAGGCAGGATAGGCGTGGACCACGCGGACTACATCAACAGCATCGACTTTAACCCCGTTGTAGTATACCCAAGGGCGCGCCACTATGTGGTAGACGCCAAGATAATACTCAACGACGAGGTCAGAAAGGGCTCCGTATCAAGGGCCCGCCCAAACAGCGCCAGCATGGAGAAGTTCTTTACGCCAAAGTCAGTCGCCCTCGTGGGAGCATCTGCAACAAAGGGCAAGATCGGAAACTCCATACTGGACAGCCTGGCAAACTACGACTACAAGGGCAAGGTATACCCGATAAACCCAAAGGCCGACAAGATATTCGGGCGCAAGTGCTATCCGTCCGTCGCCGCCATACCGGGCAGGGTTGACCTGGTGGTGGTGTCAGTCGACCTGTCCGTCACGCCCCCCGTGCTGGAGGACTGCGCCAAGAAGGGCGTCCGCAACGTCGTCATCGTATCCGGCGGCGGCAAGGAGCTCGGGGGCCAGAGGGCCGAGTACGAGGCGGAGGTAAAGCGGCTCTCCGCAAAGCACAAGATCAGGATAATCGGCCCCAACTGCATCGGGATGTTCAACGCGGCAAACAGGCTCGACTGCGCGTTCCAAGGCCAGGAGCGCATGGTGCGCGCAAGGCGCGGCGACGTGGCGCTCCTGTCGCAGAGCGGCACCATGGGAATAAGCTTTCTGGAGTCTGCCGACTCGTTCGGGCTCTCAAAGATGATAAGCTACGGCAACCGCTCCGACGTCGACGAGGCCGACATGATCTGGTACCTGGCCGACGACCCGCAGACCAAGGTGATAGCGCTGTATGTCGAGGGGTTCGGAGACGGCCGCAAGTTCATCAACACCGCGCGACGCGTCATGAAACAAAAGAAAAAGCCGGTCGTAATATGGAAGTCCGGGAGGACCGCCATGGGGGCAAAGCAGGCCGCCTCGCACACGGGATCGCTTGGCGGCTCAAACGCAATCATCATGGGGGCCTTCAGGCAGGCCGGGATAATATCAGTCGACAGCTACCAGGAACTGGTGGCCGTAACAAAGGCCCTCTCCTGGCAGCCGGCCGCGTCCGGAAACAGGTCGGCCATGACCAGCAACGGGGCGGGCCCCATGATCGGGGCCATAGACCACTTTGAGCGGCTGGGCCTGGAGCTTGCAAATGTTACGTCCGCGTCGGCCGCCAAGATGAAAAAGCACTTTCCGCCCACGTATGTCATAGGCAAGGGGAATCCGGCCGACGTTACGGGGGGCGCCAGCGCGGAGGACTACCAGTTTGTCATAAAGACGTTCATGGAGGACAAGAACGTGGACATTGTGATGCCGTGGTTCGTCTTCCAGGACGACCCGCTTGACGAGATTATAATCGAGTACCTAGCAAGGTTCTCCAAGAAGAGGACAAAGCCGCTGCTGGTCGGGGCAAACGGCGGGCCCTTTACCAACAAGGTGGGCCGCCTGATAGAGCAGAGGGGCGTGCCCGTATACGACGACCTTAGGGACTGGGTCGCGGCGGCATCCGCCCTTGCGCAGTGGGGACGCATATCGGCACGCTAGTCGCGGGGCATGCAGCAGGCCGTTTTGTATCTCATCTGATTATCTCCCTTTTCTTCCCTCTTCCTTTCTTTCCTTTTTCTTCTCCATTCCCCCCCCCACCTCCCTCCCCCACCGCTGTGCACACCTGCAACAAGATTAGCGACATCGACCGCGCCTCAAAAAAAACGATGACATTTAAGACGGCCCCCTAGACGTCTGGCAATGACACTGGTCACAAAATCAACTTCAGAGCAGGGGGTCTGCACCGTAAAGATAAACAGGCCCGAAAAGCTCAACGCCATGAACACCGACGTTGCAAGGGAGCTGGTATCCGTGTTCGAGGAGATCGGCCTTGACTCTTCTGTCAAGGTAGTGATACTGACCGGCGAGGGCGAAAAGGCGTTCTCGGCGGGCGCCGACATCGAGTACATGTCGGAGATATCGGCCGACGAGTCAGTCGAGTATGCAAAACTCGGACAGCTTGTAACAGCGACTGTCGAGCTCGTGCGCCAGCCCACCATCGCGGCCGTCAACGGGTTTGCCCTCGGCGGCGGATGCGAGCTTGCAATGTCCTGCGACATCCGAATTGCGGCCGACACCGCAAGGATGGGCCAGCCGGAGGTTACCATAGGGATACCGCCCGGCTGGGGCGGGACGCAGAGGCTGATGAGGATAGTCGGCATCGCAAAGGCCAAGGAGCTTGTATACACGGGCAGGATGGTAAGGGCCGACGAGGCTAGGGAGATGGGACTTGTCAACGCAGTGGTCCCCCTGGCCGACTTGCAGGCCGAGGCCGAAAAGATGGCCCTGCAGATTGCGGCAAACTCCGAGATGGGCGTGCGCATGTCCAAGGTCGCGATAAACCGCGGAAGGAACGCGGACCTGGACACTGGACTCTCAATAGAGCTCCTGGCGTGGCGCAACTGCTTTACGCACCCGGATAGGAAAGAGCGAATGACTGCGTTTGTCAACAAGTCAAAGAAGAAGGACTAGCCCGACGTGGATGTTTTTTCTTGTTTTTGAGGTGCGTGCGCGCGTCCGGCGCGCCGGCAGCCCGCCGCCGCGCCGCATAGCATGAACCCGCCTGCCGCGCAAAAGACAGCCGCAGTGTATAATTTGTGCCCGGCTGCAGGAGTGCGCGAACCCGCACACACCGCAGACCTGCAAAGCTTATTATAATTTGCAGGGGGTGTATACGGTATGGCAACTGAACAGACACAGAAGATCGTTACGGTCACCCCAAAGGCCGCCGAGAAGATCAAAGAGTTCATGAAGGAGGAAGCCGAGGCACCCGAGTACCTGAGGATATACGTGCAGGGCGGTGGCTGCGCCGGGCTCTCCTACGGCATGGGCTTTGAAAAGGAGCCGGAGGAAGGCGACATTGTCATGGAGGAGAGCGGCGTAAAGCTGCTCGTCGACGGTGTCAGCGTGGATCACCTAAAGGGCGCCAATGTCGACTACATCGAGAGCCTCATGGGCTCGGGCTTCAAGGTCAACAACCCCAACGTCACAAAGTCTTGTTCCTGCGGGCACTCGTTTGAGACGGCCTGATTTTGAGCTGTGCTTTGTGCACCTTTTTTGCTTTCTATACCGAGGGTTGCGCGCGCAGCCCGGCGTGCGCCATCTTTGGGCGCCCGTGACCCGCGGGCCTAGCAGGGGGGCTAGGAATAGTTCTATGCGGTGGAATTCACACACGACAGGCAGGCGTTCAGTACGGACTGCCGCAAGACTAGCCTATCTGCATACCAGAACAGGAGGGTTGGCCAATGTCAGAATGTCGATGTCTATCCGCATCCACGGGTCCGTAAAGTCCATGTACGTGTCCCGCTCCGTCGTATCTTCAACCATCAGCATCACGTCGGCCGTTCCCGCCCTCATGCGGTCAAGGGAGTCCTGCCACGACGCTATGTTTTCGGCCGCCGCAAAGTCGGAGCCTGTCAATGCCGTAAATATGCTGACGTAGGCGCCGGAGAGCCCTGCAAGGTGTCCCAACTCGTCCACATACTCAAATGGGGCCCATAGCGGAGCATACGCGACCGTAATGGTCGGATTTGTGTCAAGCCATGCCTGCTCCGCTGCGGTAAAGGACAGCGGGCTTGCTGTCCTGTCTATTATGATTCGCCCCTCGCTTTCCGGCAGGGAGTCAATCAGTTTCTGCATGATGGAGCCGAGTATCTGGTCGCCTTCCGTATATGCCATCGAGAGCGCATAGTCGTCGCCGAGCGGGCCTGCAAACTCCAAGTCGGCTATGCCGTTCTGCCTGGCAAGATAGTTCGCCGTTGCAAGCGGATCCAGGTAGGCGTCTGCCGTGCCGTTGTCCACCATGCGGAGCGCATCGAGCGCAGTAGGAACCGATATGTAGTTGACAGCAGGCAGGTTGTCGTCCAGCCAGGTCTCTACTGCATATCCTGCCACCGTAACGACCCTGTAGTCTGCCAGATTGGATGCAGTCACGCCCAAGCTGGTATCCCTTACCAAGATGTCGATGTCTATCCGCAGCCACACATCCGTAAAGTCCATGTACGTGTCCCGCTCTGCCGTATTCTCAATTACGTACATCACGTCGGCCGTTCCCGCCCTCATGCTGGCAAGGGCGTCTGCCCACGACCCGATGTTTTCGGCCTCTAAAAACTCGGAGCCGGACAGCGCCGAGAACATGGCCGTAAAGGCGCCGGAGACTCCGACCAGATTGCCTGACGGGCCGATATACTCGTAGGGGGGCCAGGACGGATCATACGCGACCGTAATGGTCGGATTTGCGTCAAGCCATGCCTGCTCCTCTGCGGTAAAGGACGGCGGGTTTGCCAGCCGCTCGAGTAATGCCTGCCTCTCGTCTGCAGACATGCTGTCAATCAGTTTCTGCATGATGGAGCCGAGTGTTTGGTCGCCTTCCGTATACGATATTGAGAGCGCATAGTCGTCGCCGAGCGGGCCTGCAGACTGCAGTTCGGCGAGGCCGTTCTGCTTGGCAAGATAGTTTGCCGTTGCAAGCGGATCCAAGTAGACGTCGGCCATGCCGTTGTTCAGCATGCGGAGCGCCTCGAGCTCATTAGTGACCGATATGTAATCGACATCAGGCAGGTTTTCGTCCAGCCAGGTCTCTACCGCATACCCCGCCACCGTAACGACCCTGTAGTCTGACAGGTCAGACGGGCTTATCGTGGTACCGGCATATGCAACGCCTGACGTGCCGATTGTAACAACAACTGCCAAAATGACAAAGAGTGGTATCGCAACCTTTACCATCATGTGTAGTTTACGCACAAGTGTTAAAAAGTATATCGGCGCAGGTGCCAACGCAAACGGGTTCTGCAGTGTAAAGTACGGACAGGGCGTATGACAAGATCCACATGCTACGTCTTAAGACGGCTTGTATGACAATGAGAAAGAGCGCCCAGGACGATCGGCGCGGGGGTACACGAGGCATCGCTATCCTGCACGGCCTGCAGTAGGGGGGCGCGGGATCTGCCGTGCGGAGGGCGCATGATGCAGTGGAGGGGATCATTGACACTAGGAGTGGACTGCAGGCTGCTCGTCAACGACGCAAGGATGTACGTAGTCAGGGCTAGGACGATGGGCCTCTGACGGTTCAGTCGGCATTGCAATCGATCTGCACCATATGAAGAGATATGACGAGAAGGACAGCCCCCGAGATGGTGCGTGGAAGACACAAAAGCGGCACGAGTAGGTTTGAGTGCGTCGCTGCGCAGCGCGTCGTCACGAGGAAAAGCGCGTGCCAGGCATGTTCCGGTGCGCAAGCTAGAGTCGACCCCGGACTTATGTCCAGATTAATCCGTATTTGCGGCGAGGTGGGAGTCAAGACGGAGCTCGTCCTGCCGCACCGCGAGTTCTTCACGCGCGGGCAATAGGATGCCCGAGTGAAAACAAGATGCGGTTCCCGATTCCGTGCAGGAACACCGACGCCTCGGCAGGGAAAAACACCGTGGCAGCATGCCAGAAGGGGCCGGCCGCGCGTACCGCGCCTGAAGATTACCAAGGGCTCAAGCAATCTTGCCGCCGGATACTAGTACGTGATAATAATGACAAGAAAGCGCAAGAGAAAACGCGCGTCGTACAGGAGCCACCGGATGAAAAGTATATCGCGATTGCCACAATCGTGCCGGGTGGGGTGGGGTTCGAACTGGCACAGGTGACGGCGGAGCAGGGGCCCGATACAGGATACTTGAGCACGGCAACGCAAAGATGCGGCGCAGGGGCCCCGCGGCCCAGATGTCCTGCATGTACACGTGCCTCTTTTGCGACGCCGGGTAATCGCCATGTCCCTCACGTCCAAGGCGTATGCTGATGGGGCTGGAGTACCGGCCTAGGGGGGGAGGTTCGCAGAAGCGCTGCACGACTCTCACGGAGCCCATTCCTCTTTCCCCCTCCCGAGCCGGAGCCCGCGCCAATCTGCCGGGGTGCCTGGTTGAGTCGCATCTGCGTCGACTGCCGCTTTCAATAAGCTTTTATACAGACCCAACAAAGGGCCAGCATGATATTAAAGGAGATGAGTGTTGTATGCCTCAATCAGGAATTGTCAAGTATCATGTTAAGCTTTCCTTCGATGTTGACGGGCTCGTTGAACGGCCGGATATAATCGGCGCAATCTTCGGTCAGACCGAAGGTTTGATGGGTCCTGAAATGAACCTTAACGAGCTGCAGCGCGCCTCAAAGGTCGGTCGCATAGAGGTCAACATCAAGACCACGTCCAACGCTACCTCCGGCGAGGTCATACTGCCAATGAGCACAGACATAGACGTCTGTGCCCTCATAGCCGCCGCAATCGAGAACATCGACAAGGTGGGCCCGTTTGATACCCAGTTCAAGCTGAACTCAATAGACGACATCAGGGCCGCCAAAAAGGACGAGATCGTAAAGCGTGCCAAGGAGATCAAGCAGCGCTGGGCCACGAAGACCATCAGCGAGGGAGAGAGCATGATAAACGACGTGCACCACGGAGACCAGGCGCGCCTGTCTACGTACGGCCCCTCAAATCTGACGTGCAGTTCGGGACTCGAGTCCTCTGACTGGGTGATTCTGGTGGAGGGCAGGGCCGACGTCATCAACCTGCTGCGCGCCGGATACGACAACGCGATTGCAATCGAGGGGGCCAAGATAGACGAGTCCATCAAGGAGCTGTGCGCCTCAAAGGACACCGTAGTGGCGTTCCTTGACGGCGACCGCTCGGGCGGATTCATACTAAAGGAGCTAAAGTCGCTTGTACGCGTCGACTATGAACTGCGCGCGGACCGCGGCGTGGAGGTCGAGGAGATGACCCCGCAGCGCATAGACGACATTCTGAGGCCCATCGCCGACGAGATAAAGGCCGAGGGCCAGACGCCAACCCTCAAAAACGAGTCCGACAAGCCGCTTGCCGACCTGTCAGGGCGCATACACAAGGAGATAAACGAGACCCTAGAGGCAGTTGCGCTAGACTCCAAGGAGGAGGTGGTGTTCAGGGTGCCGATTAGCGAGATCGTAAACAAGCTCTCAAACCAGTCGAATATTGCATATCTGATGCTTGATGGAATAATAACGCAGCGCCTTCTCAACGGCGCGCGCCAGGCCGGCGTAAAGTACGTGATTGGGCACCGCATTGCCAAGCTTACTGACTCCGAGGGGCTAGTACTGCGCACCTTTGGCGAGCTTGGGGTATCTTGAGCGCCGATAACAGAGACAAAAGAAGGGGCGGCGACGCCAGCATAGACAAAAGGCGGCGGCAGTCCCCCGGCGGCAGGCATTCTAGAAGACACGGTTCCAAAGACGGTGCGCGCGGTCACCCCACGCTTGACACCGGCAGATTGCACGTCCACCACATCACCACGCTTGCATACCTTCTCTCAAGGGGCGCAAGGTACAGCTACGTGGAGATGACCACCAAGGAGCTGGGTCGCAAAATCTCAAAGTCACAGCAGTCCGCCTCAAGGCACCTTGCGGATCTGGAACGCGACGGCCTGATAGAGCGCGGGCCGCCTACCTCCACCGGTGGTGGTGGTGGTGGCGGCGGCGGCAGTGCCACGTCCAGTCGCGGCGGCCACACGTCCGTCCGTGTCACGCAGCGCGGGTTTGAGGAACTTGAAAGGCTCTCATCCATACTGAGTGACAGCATCGCGCCCACCGATTCTGCGAATCTCGCGCGGATAACCCTGTCCGGTGTGCTGGTCTCTGGGATGGGCGAGGGCGCATACTATATGACGCTCGACGGATACACGCGGCAGTTCCGCTCAAAGGTGGGATACGTGCCCTTTCCGGGAACGCTCAATGTACGCCTGAGCGGCCGCAGGTACATGGAAGCAGTCAGGAGGCTAAAGTCCGAGCGCGTGGGCAGGATGATTGACAGCTTTTCTGACGGGCGGCGCACATACGGGTGGGCAATATGCTATCCGGCCCTGCTCCGGGCAGGCCCCGCCGGCGGCAACGACGGCGCGACAGGCTCCAAGACAGCCGAGGTGAAGTGTGACTTGATCACCTTGGAGAGGACGCACCATGACGACTCGATAATCGAGCTGATATCTGCTGTCTGCATACGGGAGGCCACAATGATCTCCGACGGGTCGGACGTTACGATTGAGATACTGCCCGAATGAGTAGAGATCACATGCCGGTGATGAAAACGGTGTCGCTGCTATTGCCGCTGCCGTTGTTATTGTAGTCGTTGCTGCTGCTGCTGCTGCTGCTGCTGCTGCTGCTGCTGCTGCTGCTGTTAACACTGCCCCTGCAATACGACCCGACTCCACATTCACAGTTCCGCCTTTGCCCCGTCGGCCCTGTCTCCGGTCTCAAGCCCCTTTAGCAGCCGGAGCGCGTCGGCCAGGCCGTCGGCGTACCCTATGCTCAATACGGCCACGTCTCCGTGCCCCTCCTTTCTTATGAAGTCCTCCGCGTCGTCCACGTACAGTCTGGCATTCTCCAAGATATCGTTCATTGCGCCGTCGCCTGCGCAGCGCGCCGAGACCTCCTCTATCGACTTCCTTATCATCGGGGCGTACTTTGCAATCATCTGTTCTGCTATGCGGGCAGGGGCGTTGGGCCCGCCGCGCCACGGCGCATCTCCCCCCTCCTGAGGCTGTGTTGGATCGCCGTCTGCGCGGGGGGGCGGATCTATGCATTCGGCCAGCGTGGCCAGGGCATCGGTCTCCGTAAAGTGCAACCTTCCAGGGATGATCACGCTGTGGGGCGGGCTCCCGAACCCTTCCCTCGCGACCAGACTCGATACCTTTCCGGCCACTATGCGCTGCTGCCGGTCCCCGAACCCCACCCTTGACGCCACTATGGCATACGTGTCGCCGCATACCACGCCCCTTTGCTGGCCCTCCTCCGTATTTAGGAGCATCCTAAGCGCGTCGGCAGGCTCTAGAAAAAAGTCCCCTGGGCCGTCCATCTCCGTGCCCTCGCGGTCGTATTCGAGCAGGAGCATCGTATGGCACCGCTCTACCAGGTTCTTGTATATGGTATAGTAGGGGGTGGTCATCGACTTTTGGTCCCTCATTATGGTGGCCGTCCTGCCCATCTTGTAGTGGTGCAGGCCGCACTGGCCCACAGCCGAGTAGGGCGCCGAGGAGGCGTGTATGACGCGGGTGTCGATGCCCTGCCTTGCGGCCCTGCAGAGCAGTTCGGTATGGGTGGTTGCGACCAGCGGATCTCCGTACGACAGCAGGACCACGTTCCTTGACTCTGCCTCCTTTAGTATCTGGGCCCCGTCCTCAACCATCCACCTCTTCGCGTCCCTTATCTCGGCGCAGGTGTTACTG
Organism: Nitrosopumilaceae archaeon; assembly: GCA_022823825.1. Classification (GTDB taxonomy): domain Archaea; phylum Thermoproteota; class Nitrososphaeria; order Nitrososphaerales; family Nitrosopumilaceae; genus Nitrosopumilus. The sequence goes on from JAJEHG010000031.1 coordinate 15,197, forward strand.
CCGCCGTTGTCGCCACCGTCACCACGGCCGCCGCCCCCCACAATGTCACGTACGAGTGCGGTGAGGCCGCCCGCATTGTCTGACGACGATGCCGGCCGTGGCGTCGGGCTTGTAAACTGCTCTGCATATATCACGTCCGCCCCGCGCAGTGCTGCGGCTCCCCCCATCGGAATGGACTCCGCCCCCGATATGCCCATCCCGACAAACCAGAGCATTACCCAGACCTCGCCTCTCTTGCCACCTTTTTGTCGTGAAGGACCTTTAGCTTTTTGAGGGTCACCTTTAGTATCTCGATCCCCCGGAGGTATTCGGTTATCGACACCTTTTCGTCCTTCGTGTGCGACTCGTGCGGATCACCGGGGCCGTACGTCACGACGGGTATCTTCCACTGGTATCCGATCACGTTCATGTCGCCCGTCCCGGTCTTTCGGACAAGCAGCGGGCGCTCCTCTTCCATCTCCAGTATGCCCAGCGTAAAGGCCCTGACCAGGGGCGAGTTGTGCGGGGCCTCAAAGGGCTCGGTCTCGTCCAGTATGGAATAGAACGGGTCGACGCCGAGCTGCCGGCCGGCCTCGCGGACCAGGGTCGCGACCTGCCGCTCGGTCTCCTTGCAGCTGCCACCCACCGGTATCCGGATGTCAAATATCGTCTCGCACTCGGAGGGCGTGACGTTGTGGCTCGTGCCGCCCTTGATCATCGTTATGGTGGCAGTCAGCATGGCCCCCTTGCTCTTTCCCTCCTGGCCGCCCTCCAGCTCCTCCTTGAGCTTTGCCGCAAAGGCCATGGACTCGGTGATGGCGTTCTTTGAGAGCCACGGCGCGCTTGCGTGCGAGCTGTCCTTTGAGCGCACCCGGAGGTTTATGGCAAGCCTCCCCTTGTACGCTATTGTGACCTGCTTGATGCCGCTCGGCTCGCCGAATATGGCATAGTCGGCGTCCATCTTCTCCTTTACCAGGTTCTTGATTCCAGTCGCGTTGCCCTCCTCGTCGATGGCGCCGACAAACGTTATGGTGCCGCTGTCCTCCGGCATTCCGGCTGCTGCAAAGAGCATTGCCATCAGGGGGGCCTTTGCGTCCGACGCCCCGCGCCCGTACATATGGTCGCCCTCTACGCGGACCTGCACCTTTCCGGGCACTACGTCCATGTGCCCGCACAGTATGATGTGGGGCGAGCCGCTCCCCTTCCTTGCAATGACGTTTCCCACCTCGTCGATTCTGACGTCCTCGAATCCCAGCTCGCCGCACTTTGCGACCAAAAACTCTGCCATGGGCCCCTCGTGCTTGGAGAGCGTGTACAGGTTGAGGGCCTCCTTGAGCATCCTGGCCTCGTATCTTTCTGCTGCCGCCGGCGCCGCCGCCGACTCGTCCCGCACCGTCTTCACGTCCTCTGCTGCCGGCGAATCCACACGCGTCACTTCCTCTGCTCTCTTACCGCAAACTCTAGCATCATTCTGGGTATGTCCACGCCGCATACCCTGACGGTGTTCTTGTATTCAGTCGTGTTGTTTATCTCGTGCACCACGAGCCCGCGCGACTCGTCCTCCATGAGGTCCACCCCGATTATGTCGCCGTGCACGGCCTCCCTCGCCTTTGCGCATATCCGCTCCATCTCCTGCGTCACCTTGCACGGGTCGGCCCTGCCGCCGAGCGCCGTGTTGGTCTTCCAGTTGGCCCCCTCCGACGTCCTGTATATGGCCGCCACGACCTCGTCGCCGACCACGATGGCCCTGATGTCCCTCGGGGGCCTCTTGACGAACTCCTCCAGGTAGTGGGTGTGGTGTATCGGATACATGGACTCCCTTCCCTCTATGATCCCCTCTGCCGCGTCCATGTCGGTCAGCTTTGAGACCAGCCTGCCCCAGCTGCCGACTGTCGGTTTGATCACGGCCGGAAGGCCCGTCTCCCTCAGGTGCGACAGGGCCGCATCCTTTGAGAACGCCGCCGTCGCGCGCGGCGTCCGCACGCCGGCCCTTGCAAGGAGCATGTGTGTGAAGAGCTTGTTTCCCGCCAGGATGCCGGTCTGCAGGCAGTTGATCACCCTGGCGCCCAGCCCCTCTAGGGCGGCAGTCGAGTGGAGGTTTCTGTAGTAGCTGACGCACCTCTGCAGTATGGTCCCGTACTCGGAGGCGGGATCCGCGCGGGTGGCGCCGTTGCCGCTGTTGCTACTGTTGTTGTTGCCGCTGCCGTCGCCTCCAGACCCGAGGTCCAGCGCTAGGCTTCTGCAGTCAAGCATGCGTACGTTGATGTCCGCCCTTCTGCCTGCCTCCAATAGGGCTTTCTCCTCCCATCGGATGGTATCATAAAGAACGGTAATGTCAGGATTCACTGCCCCCAATCCTCGCCGACCGTCTGGGCTGGCCTGAGATCAAAACCGTTCTCACCAGTCTTAAGCTCAAAGCTTGCGCCGCATTCAGGGCACGTAACAATCTCTCCCTCTAACGCATCGGCCGGAACTGGGATCTCTGCATCGCATTCCTCGCAGTTTGACATGCATCCAGTCTCCCATTACGTGTTTATCACAGTTGCGATCCGCCGGATAGGCGGCGCCGCGGTGCGCCGGGTTTGCTGCACCCCATACATGCTTTCTCTTCTCCTCCTCCCCTTCCTCTGCCCCGAACTACTTGTTCGTGCCTGTCATCTTCTTCTCAAGCCTGTCGTCGACGGGCAGGTCGATCAAATCCCCCAGTCCGAGCCCCTTGAGCCCCGCCGCCACGGCCCTTGCCTGCTTGTCGTCTCCTGACGTCTCGAGTCCCAGCAGGGACATCAGGTACGCGGCGCCGGTCTTTCCGGCCAGTCCGCCGAACACTATCCTCCTCCTGTTGCCCACCGCCCTCGGGGGTATGGGCTCGTACGCGGCCGGGTTCCTCAGTATGGCGGCCAGGTGCGTGCCGGCCTTGTGCTTGTACGCCGACGATCCCACCACCGGCTTTGAGTCGTACGGGGGCATCCCGGTATAGTCCTCGATCAGCCTTGAGAGGTCCTGCAGCATGTCGAGCCTAAAGTCGTTGCCCGAGCCGTACAGGTACGTGAGGGCCACTGCCACTTCTGCCAGCGGCGGTATGCCCGTCCTCTCGCCAATCCCGTCTATGGTGGTGTGTATCTGGTCGACCCCCGCGTCGCACGCGGACAGGGCGTTTGCCACTGCAAGCCCCATGTCGTTGTGGACGTGGACGTCAAGCGGCACGCTGATCTCGCTCCTCACGCACTTTACAAACTCGTACATCCCGGCCGGGTGCATAATCCCCACCGTGTCCGGCAGGCTGATCCTGTCCACCTTTGCCTCCTCTATCTGTCTGCACAGCGATATGAGGAACTCGGGGTCGGCCCTGCTGCCGTCCTCCACGGTAAACCTGATGCTCAGCCCGTGCTTTTTTGCATACTCCACGGTGTCGACTGCGCGCCGCGCGGCCTCCTGGCGCGTTATGCGGAGCTTGTCGCGGAGGTGGACGTCGGATATCCCGAGGTACGCGGCGCACCACTTTGCGTCGCATCCGATAGACACGTCGATGTCCTCCCTGATGGCCCTGCCGTGCGACACTATGTCGGCCTGCAGCCCCTGCTTTATGATGGTCTTGGTGGCCTCCCTGTGGTCGTCGGATATCACGGGCGATATCTCTATCTGGTCGACCCCAAAGTAGTCCAGCATCCACGCAATCTGGATCCGCTGCTTGTTTGTAAACGAGACCCCGGGATGCTGCTCGCCCTCCCTCAGGGTGCTGTCAAGGACGCGTATCTTTCTGCTGCTGCTGCCGCCGTCCCCGGCGGGCCGGCCCGTCCTCTCCTCCAGCCCCCGCGCGTTGTAAGAGTACGCGTGGGCGTTGGGGTCGTCCTCACGCGGCGCGGACTGTCCGGCCTTCGGCTGGGCCCTCTTGCCTGCCGCGGGCTGCGCCCTCTTCCTCCCTGCCATGTGTGACGCTGCCCGTCAAGGGAATATAAGCATAATCGTACATGATTCGCTGATATCATACGACGCTGCAACGATATTCGGCACATATACAGGTACACAAGACGGATATCGTCTATGTTACCTTGTTGAGTATTATCACGGTGTTCGTGTCGGTCACGCCGCGTATCTTTCTGAGCGTGTCAATCGCCCTGTTGATGTCGGCCATGTTGGGCGCGCTGATTACTGCCGCAATGTCGTACTGGCCCGTGATCTCGTATACGATCTGCACCTCATCCAGCTTTGCCAGCCGGGCGGCCACCTTTGAGTTGTCCGTGGCAGAGTCAAGCGACGCGAGCACTATGGCGCTGGTCTGGTCCGACTCCCCCATCTCGATGGTGAACCTCGAGATTACCTTTGCGTCAAGCAGGTTCCTGACTCTGCGGCGTATGGCCGACTCGGAGAGGCCCATCTTCTTTCCCAGATCGACGAACGACTCGCGCGAGTTTGCCCTGAGCGCGCGTATTATGTCCCGGTCTATCTTGTCGCCGGGCGGCTGCGCCATCAGCAGCACGCCTCCCGCGCGGTTCGCGTCGTTGCCGTCATGGTAGTCACGCCCTGTCCCTCTGCTCCTCGGCCAGTACGGCGTCGAGCCCGTCTAAAACCTTTGCCGCCTGGTCCTCCGATATGACAAGCGGCGGGAGTATCCTCAGTATGTTACGGCCCGAGTACAGCATCAGTATGCCGCGATTCATAAGCCTCTCCAGTATCCTCCTCACCTCGAACTTTAGCTCCACGCCTATCATGAGGCCCCTGCCGCGCACGTCCCTGATCATGCGGGGGTGCCTCTCCTTGAGGTTTAGGAGCCCGTCTGCAAATACCTTGCCCACCGCCGCAGAGTTCTCCACCAGGCCGTCCTGCGTCAGGGCGTCCAGCGTGGCTATCCCGGCCGCGCACGAGAGGGGGTTGCCGCCAAACGTCGAGGAGTGCTCCCCCTTTGACATCGCGCCTATTATCTCGGGCCTGGCAAGCGTGGCGCCCATCGGGACGCCGCCGGCGATGCCCTTTGCAAGGCACAGTATGTCCGGCGCCACGCCCCAGTGCTGACAGGCCCACAGCTTTCCGGTCCTGCCGAGCCCGGCCTGTATCTCGTCAAACACCAGCAGGGCCCCGCGCTCGTCGCATATGCTCCGTGCCTCCTGCAGGAACCCGGGCGGAGCGACGTGTATGCCGCTCTCGCCCTGGATGGGCTCCATGATGACAAACGCGGTGTCGTCGTCCACCGCCTGGCGCAGGGCGTCGGCGTCCCCGAACGGCGTGAACTCTGCCCCCTCGATGAGGGGCTCGAACGGCCTGCGGTACTTTGGGCCGAACGTGATCGAGAGCGCGCCCAGAGACTTTCCGTGGTACGATCCCTTCATGGCTATCATCTTTTTGCGTCCCGTGTACTTTTTTGCAAACTTTATTGCGGCCTCTACTGCCTCGGCCCCGCTGTTGTTGAGGTGCACCTGCTTTAGCCCCTCCGGCGCCAGCCCCGTGATCTTTTCGAGGAACTTTTCCCGGGTCGGGTTGTACAGGGAGCTGTGCACCGTGATTATCTTGCCCGCCTGCTCGGCTATGGCGTCCGTGACGCGCCTGTTGCGGTGTCCCAGCAGAGCCACCCCGTACCCTGCCATGCAGTCGATGTACTGGCGGCCGTCAGTGTCCCACACGTCTGCCCCCTGGCCCCTCTCGACTGTGACTGGAAACCTCTGGTAGAGCCCGCCCATGTATGTGTCCTCGGCGCGGATGCTGGCGTTGCTGCTGCTGTTGCTGTTGCTGCTGTCAGTCATTTCCTGATCACCGTGCAGTTCTCTTCTGCTATGGCCCTTGATATGGGGTTTTCGCGCCGTCCGCTTGCAATAAGCGCCGTACGGACCCCCATGTCGATTGCCTCGGTGGACGCCAGCACCTTCTTCTCCATGCCCGGCCCAATCTTTGGCATCGCGTCCCGCGCCTCCTGCCTTGACATGCCTGTCACAAGCCTGTCGTCTAGCATCAGCCCGTCCACGTTGGTTATGAAGAGCACCTTGTCGGATCCGGTGGCGCCCGCCACGTTTGCCGCGGCCCTGTCGCCGTCGACGTTGAGCATCTCGTACTCCTCGCTTATGGCGACCGGCGATATCACCGGGACGATCCCCTGCCCGAGCAGTCCCTTGATGAACCCCGAGTTTACCTCCGATATCTTGCCCGTATATCCGCCGTCGATCGCCTGCTTGCGCCCCTTCTCGTTTACTATTATGAGCCTCTTTTTGCGCGCCGCCCTTATGGCGAGGGCGTCGGCCCCGGAGAGTCCGACCGCGTTTATCCCGTTCTGCTGGAGCAGCCTGACTATCTCCTTGTTTACCATTCCGGACATTACCATCGTGAATATGCGCGCGGTCTCCCTGTCCGTATACCTGCTTCTGATCCCGCTCGGGGAGGTCACAAACTTGGGCTCGACTCCCATCTGCTCGCATACGCTTGTCACGGCCTTGCCGCCGCCGTGTACTATAATGACGCTCTCGCAGTCGGCCACCCTCTTGATGTCGGATATGGCCGACGGATGCATCTCGTCGACCACGCTTCCGCCAATCTTTATGGTGATCATCTTCTATTGTGCCCCCGCCGCGCCGTCAATAATAACGGTGCGTACGCCTTGGCAGCGGATACGGGGCACGTGATTGCAGTGCGAGTATGATGGCTGCCGCCTGTTCTGCATACCGTGCTGCCAGCAGCAGCAAAGATGTGGCAGGCACATATACACCAGGGATATCCTCCAACCAGTCAGGCGGGGGCAGGATCCGTAATAATTTTGTTGAAGTTGGTTTAGTGGCCTGTATGACGGCCCTACCCAGACAGATGCCCCGTTCAACCCGGACGTCCGGGTTGACGGCCCGGCGGAACAAGCAACGTGTGCGCACACCCAGACCAGACAGGGGCGCCGCCAGAGACATGCAGAGTCTGGGATTTGGCTCCGGAGGCAATGTTTCTTGAAGCTGGATCTTACATCCCTGGAAAACGCGGTCGGCCAACTAGGTGAGGCCCTGACATTTTATGGCCAAGAATCGGACAAAAGTGACATGATGCAAAGGCAGCTGCGTGCCGCCACCATCCAGGCCTTTGAATTCACATACGAAATTACAGTCAAAATGCTCAGAAGGCACCTAGAGGCCGTGTCAGACAGTCCGGAAGTCATAGACAGCATGAGCTTCAGCGACATCATGCGCGAGGCGTACAGGCGGGGCCTTGTGTCCTCGGACGTCACCGTCTGGCGCGAATACCGCAAAAACCGCACAATCACCAGACACACGTACGATGCGACAAAAGCGCGGCAGGTGTTCGGGTCGATACCGGGCTTTCTGGAGGAAGCCCGGTATGTCGCAGGGCAGTTGAGGGAGAGGAACCAGTAGTGACCGGCCCAATAGACATATCGCCAAGCCACCTCAAAATAGTACGTGATATTGTTCGAGAACACCTGCCGTCAGACGTGGACGTATGGGTGTTCGGAAGCAGGGCAGGCCGCACGACAAAGAACTCGTCGGATCTGGATCTCGCCATAAGGGGGCCCGAACGCATCAGTCACAAAGTAATGACGGAACTGGCGTATGCGTTTGAGGAGTCTGATCTCCCCTATACAGTTGACGTCGTGGACCTGATAACGGCCCACAGCAGATTCAGGCAGATCGTAGACGGGAACAAAATACCGTTGTTTTCGACCAAAAGCGGACGCCGCAACCGGAACGGCGCACAACCGGCACCGTAATGGCCGCGGTCAGACCGGGGTCAGCGGCGTGTGGAGCAGCCCTTCGGACTCGTCAAAGCCGCACATGACGTTCATGTTCTGTATGGCGGAGCCGGCGGCCCCCTTCATGAGGTTGTCGGACGCCGAGAGGGAGACCAGCCTGCCGTTGTCCTCGTCTACGTCAAACCCGATGTCGCAAAAGTTCGAGCCCACCAGGAACTTTGGGTCGGGGAACTTGTAGAGCCCCTTCTTGTCGCGTATGAGCCTCACGAACCTTTCGTCGCCGTATGCCGAGCGGTACATCTTCCACAGGTCCCTCTCGCCCACGTCCTTTGTCATGAACGTGTGGTTGGTGCACAGTATCCCCCTGACGACGTCGACGGCATGCGGGGACATCGACACCTTGATCTTGCGCCCCGCGACCTCGCTGAGCTCCTGCTCGATCTCGCCGGTATGCCTGTGCTTTGCGGGCTTGTAGGGCCTGATGACGCCGGCCCTCATCGCATGTGCGGTTCCCGAGCCCGAGCCGGCCCCCGACGAGCCTATCTTGGAGTCCACCACGATGTGGTCGGTGTCTATAATGTCGTTTCTGACCAGCGGCGCGAGCGCCAGCATCGAGGTGACCGCCATGCATCCGGGGCAGGACACCAGCTGCGCGTCCCTTATGGCGTCCCTGTGGAGCTCCGGCACGCCGTACACGGACTTTGGGAGGTAGTCCGGGTGCGGGTGCTCCCACCCGTACCACTTGTCGTACCCCTCCTGGTCGTGTAGCCTGTAGTCCGCGCTCAGGTCTATTATCTTGACGCCGCGGTCGTACAGCGCCTTTACAATCTCAGTGGCCGTCCCGTGCGGGACCGCCGTGAACACCAGGTCGCACTTGTCGGCCACCCTGTCATAGTCCATCTCGGAGAACACCAGGTCTGTGAACCCCTTGAGGCTCGGCTGCACCCTGTGCAGGTACTCGCCCACGTGCTGCCGGGACGTCACCATGGTTATCTCCGCCTTCGGGTGCGTGACGAGCAGCCTGAGGGTCTCGCCTCCGACGTATCCTGACGCGCCCACGACGCCGACCTTTACCATGCAGGCGCGCTCCGCGCGGGATAATTTATGTCCTGCACCGCGGGTGCCATCCGCGCGGCTCCCGTGCGCCGGCGCACGCGCCCGTGATATATATAATCACTTTCTTGCCGCGTCCACGGCAAACTGCACCATGGCCTCGGGGATGTTCCTCTCGGAGACCTTTGAGATTCCCTTGAACTCCACGGTATTGTTCACCTCGTGGACCACCAGGCGGCCGTCCTCCCTCTCCATCATGTCGACCCCCAGTATGCCGCCGCCCACCGCGTCTGACGCGGCCGATGCCAGCTCGGCCATCTCGGGCGTCATCTTACAGGCGACGGGGTCGCCGCCCAGTGCCAGGTTGGCCCTAAAGCCCCCGCCTGCCGACATCCTGTACATGGCCGATACCGGCTCACCGCCCACCGTAATGACCCGTATGTCGCGCGTCCGGCCCTCCGCGTCCTCGGACCGCCGTATCACCTCCTGCAGGTAGAATATCCGGTCAAACGGGCCGTCGGTCACCGACCTTGCCTCCAGTATGGCGGCAAGCGTGTCGGGGCCCCTTATCGGGACGACGCCCCTCCCCCAGCTGCCCACCACCGGCTTTATCACGAGGGGGTATCCCGCGCCTTTCATGACGCTTTCTGCCGCCTCGGCCGAGAGCGCAAAGTGCGTCTTGGGGGTGGGTACGCCGGCCCTCCTGAGCCTGAGGGTCATCATCATCTTGTTTCCGCACGCGGCGGCCACCGCGTACGCGTTTATCACGCGCACGTCCAGCGACTCGAGCAGGGACGTCATGTGCAGCCCCCTGAAATAGCTGACGCACCGCTCCAGTACGACGTCGCATCTGCCGCCCGGTATGACGTCACCCGGCGCAGAGTCGGTGGAGGATACGGCGGTCTTTGCATCCAGCATCAGGGCCTGGCAGCCGAGCGACTCGGCCTCCGACTTTAGCATCTTTTCCTCGGCCCTCAGGCGGTCAAAGGCAATGCAGAGCCTCGTCATCGCCCGCTACTCTCCCCAGTCTTCACCCACGGTCTCTGCCTGCTTTAGCTTTACGTCCGAGCCGTCCCTGCCTGCAATCTCGTAGTCGGCTCCGCAGTCGGGGCACGATACTATCTCGGCCACTTCGGCGTCGTCTGGTATGGCGAGCCCCGCGTCGCATTCCGGACAGTTCATGATTTTTCTGCCCTTGCCTCTTGTAATTTATTAGCTTCTGTAAGCTGCATTCCCCATATCTCGACGAACCCGGACGCCATCCTCTGATCAAAGGTCGAGCCGGTCCCGTATGTGGACCGCCTCTGGTCGTACAGCGAGTTTCCGGACTTGCGCCCCACCACCCGGAGGCTGCCCTTGTGTAGCCTGAGCCTGACTGTCCCCGTCACGGGCTCCTGCGACGCCTCGATGAACGCGTCCAGGCATTTCCGGAGGGGGTCCTGCCACAGCCCCGCATACGCCAGGTACGCCCACTCCTCGTCGACGGCCCTCTTGAACCTGCCCGTGCGGCCAGTATGCACCATCTTCTCGAGGTCCGCGTGCGCCTCTATGAGGCAGGCGGCAGCGGGGGTCTCGTATACCTCGCGGGACTTTATGCCCACCGTGCGGTCCTCTATGTGGTCCACTATCCCGACCCCCGCCCTGCCGGCCCTCTCGTTGAGGTGCTCTATGATCCTCCGCGGCCCCATCCTTCTCCCGTCTATCCTGGTGGGGACGCCGCGCTCAAACGATATCTCGACGTACGCCGGGCTGTCCGGCATGTCCCTCGTGCTGACCCATGCAAACGCGCTGTCCGGCGGCTCCGTGTACGGATCCTCGATGTCCCCGCCCTCTATTGCGCGCCCCCACAGGTTCTGGTCTATGCTGTACCTTTTTGCGACTGTCTCTATCTTTATTCCGCGCTCTCGGGCAAACTCCAGCTCGGCCGCCCTGTCAAGGTTCTTTTCCCTGATCGGGGCGATGATGGGCAGGTCGGATCCCGATCGGAGCGCCAAGTCAAACCTGACCTGGTCGTTTCCCTTGCCGGTGCACCCGTGGGCGAGCGCCGAGACGTTCTCCTTTCTTGCGACTTCCAGCACCTTTTGCGCAATCAGCGGCCTGGCAAGCGCGGTCGCGAGGCAATACTTGCCCTGGTACAGGGCGTTTGCCTTTATTGCGGGAAACACATAGTCCGTGACAAACTCCGACCGGGCGTCTATGCTGTAGTGCCTCTTGACCCCCAGGCTCTTTGCCTTGGCAGCTATGGCCCGCTTGTCGTCGTTCTGGCCCACGTCGACGGTCACCGTAACGACGTCGAGGCCGTGCTCCTCCTGCAGGTACTTTACCACCACCGACGTGTCGAGTCCCCCAGAGAACGCCAGTATTCCTTTTTCTGCCATGATGTCGATTCTGCCATCGGTGGTTGAAATTTATCTTTTGTGAACCGTCCCTTCGCGGCGGCGGTAGTGGTGGTAGTGGTGGTGGCGGTAGTGGTGGTGGCGTCCGCGCTCCATGCGCGCCGCATGTGGCAGCCCGACACGACGCTGAGCTTGAGCTAAAATACGTTCATTATTTAACCATCTATTATAACGCCGTTTTATGAAAATGAGCAGGGTTTCCGTGGCCGCAGCAGCGTCTGCCGCCGCGGTCGCAATAATTGCCATTGCCGTCGTGGCCGCTGCGCCGGCGCCGGCCGCAGTTGGCGGCGGGGCGGTGCAGCCGGACCAGCGGGTCCTGCGGCTCGGATACTTTCCGGTCGTGGGGCACGCAATCCCGATCGTTGGGATCGAGCAGGGCATATTCTCAAAATACCTGCCGGACGTGCGCATAGAGCCCAGGGTGTTTGACAGCGGCCCGCAGGTGGTCGAGGCCATGTTTGCCGGCTCGATTGACGTCGCGTACGTGGGGCCGGGGCCCGCGATAAACGCATTCCTGAACTCGGACGAGTCCGATGCCATACGCATACTGTCGGGCGCCGCAAGCGGCGGGACGAGCTTTGTAATGCATCCGGATGCCGCGTCGCCCGAGTTTGACTTTGCCCACAAGAGGATTGCCGCCCCCCAGATTGGCAACACGCAGGACGTGTCGCTGCGCCACTACATGGAGCAGCGCGGGCTGCAGGCCTCCGACCGCGGTGGGAGCGTCGTCGTCTACAACATACCGAACCCGGACATAGTGACCCTGTTTGTAAAGGGCGAGATAGACGGCGCGTGGGTCTCCGAGCCGTGGGCCACCATCCTTGCCGAGGAGCACGGCGGCGTCAGGCTGTTCTACGAGGAGGAGATGTGGCCCGGAGGCAAGTTTGCAACCGTCCTGCTGATTGCCGGAGAGTCGTACGTGCAGGAGAACCGCGACATCGTGGACGGGTGGCTCGGGGCCCACGAGGAGGCGGCAAAAGTCATAAACGCTGACAGGGACGCGGCGGGTGTGATGTTCAATGACTTCCTGCTGGATCACTTTGGGCAGCAGCTTGACCCCGGCGTGGTCCGGGAGGCCGTGTACAACACGGAGGTGACCGCAGACCCCCTGAGCGGCACCGTGTACGAGTTTGCGGAGCGCGCCGACCGGCTGGGGTACATGGGGCGCGGCAGCTACGACCTGTCGGGCCTGTTCTTTTCGCTTGACGGGGGGGACTATGGCGAAGGTACCGGCCATGGTGACGGCGACGGCGACGAAAGAGGAACGGGGTGACCACAGTGGCGAAATTGGAGGCAAGGGGCATCACAAAATACTTTGAGCACGAGTCGCACCGCCTGCAGGCGCTCGGGGGCGTGAACCTCAAGGTAGAGTCCGGCGACTTTGTGTGCTTGGTGGGGCCGTCCGGATGCGGCAAGTCCACGTTTCTGCGGATAGTGGCCGGGCTTGAAAAGCCCGACGGCGGGCAGATACTGTTTGACGGGCGCCCCGTGACGGAGACGGGCCCCACCCGAATCATGGTGTTCCAGGAGGGCGCGCTGTTCCCGTGGCTTACGGTCCGCGACAACGTAGAGTTCGGGCTCAAGGTATCCGGGGTGCCGCGCGAAAAGAGGGCCGAGATATCGGAGCGGTACCTGGACATGATGCAGCTTACAAAGTTTGCCGGCTCCTACACGCACCAGCTCTCCACGGGCATGAAGCAGAGGGTGGCAATTGCAAGGGCCCTCGTGATGGATCCCGACGTGCTGCTGATGGACGAGCCGTTTGCGGCGCTTGACGCCCAGACCAGGGACCTGCTGCTGGTGGAGACCCAGCTGATATGGGCCAGGACCAAAAAGACGATCATGTTCGTGACGCACAACGTGGCCGAGGCGGCGGTGCTCGGCACAAAGGTGGCGGTCTTCAGCAACCGCCCCTCAGTGGTCAAGCGGGAGATTCCAAACGACTTTCCAAGGCCCAGGGTTCCGGACGACAAGGAGCTGATCGACTTTCAGCACGAGATACTGCGGGAGCTGAGGCCCGAGGTAAGGAAGGAAGATGATGTGGGCGCGGCGGCGGGCGCGGCGGCCGAAGAGACCACGGACGCGGGCGCGGCGAGTGCGGGTAAGGAAGACGACGCGGACGCAGGGGAGAAAGACAAGAAGAAAGAGGGGAGGACGCAGTAAGATGTCGCTATCAGCAGCAACAGCATCATCATCATCATCAAGAAAGCGCAGCTATGCGCCGCACAAGATAGCATTCTACATAGGACTGGTGGCAGTCTGGCAGCTTGTGGCGATGTCCGGCGTGTGGCCCAGCAACATATTCCCGTCCCCCTACGAGGTGGGCGAGGATCTGGTGTACGGGGCCTTGGACGGCAGCCTGCTGCACGGGTTTGCCACGAGCATGTGGAGGCTTGCGGTGGGCCTCTCCATATCGATAGCAGGCGGCATCGCTCTGGGAATAATCATGGCCCGCAGGGAGGCGTTCAACCAGACGGTGGGCTCCCTGGTACTCGGGCTGCAGTCCATTCCGTCCATCGCGTGGGTCCCGCTCGGCATACTGTGGTTCGGGCTGACGGACGCCGGGATAATATTCGTGATTGCGATAGGAGCCGTGTTTGCAGTCACGATAAACACGTATACCGGCGTCAAGAACATACAGCCCCACTATATCGAGGCCGCGCGCAACATGGGGGCCACCGGGGGCAGGCTGATAACCGACGTGCTCATACCCGCCGCGTTCCCGTACATGATATCTGGGTTCAAGCAGGGCTGGGCGTTTGCATGGAGGGGCGTCATAGGCGCCGAATTGCTGTTCTCGTACCTGGGGCTGGGGTACATGCTGTACGTGGGCAGGTCGCTCAACGACATCTCGCAGATAATAGCGGTCATGCTGGTGATAATGGCAACGGGGCTGGCCGTCGACGCCGTGCTGTTCAAAAAGCTGGAGCTCAAGGTGATGTCCAGGTGGGGACTCAGGTGACCGCAGGGTCGGCGCGCAACCGTTGCCGTTGCCGCTGTCGCTGTTGTTGACAACGATGGCGGCGGTATGATGCGGTGGTACGCGCCGGCCGCATGATCACATGCAGGCCGAAAGCTCGGCCCGTTGGCGCCCCGCCCGCTCGGCCCGTTGGCGCCGCACGCGATCCCAAGAATTAAACCCGCGTGGGGCGCGCAGTCATGCATGCCAAGCGATCCGCAGGAAGCGTCATTCCTTGACGCGCTCAGAGAGCGCGTGCTACTGTTTGATGGCGCAATGGGGACCGAGATCCAGAGGTACGACCCGCAGCCGGAGGACTTTCCGGACTGCAAGGACGGGTTCAACGACGGGCTCATAATGACGCACCCGGAGTGGATCGAGTCCATACACAAAAGGTACCTGGAGGCGGGGGCCGACTGCATCGAGACCAACTCGTTTGGCTCCAACAGGATAAAGCTTGACGAGTACGGGTTCGGGGACCAGACCGTGCGCATCAACAAGGAGATCGCCGAGCTTGCGCGCGGCGCGTGCGCAAAGTACGGCGGCGGCAGGACGCGGTACGTGGTAGGCTCGATGGGGCCCACGGGGTTCCTTCCAAGCTCAAACGATCCCGACCTGGGGCAGATACCGCTTGACGACATACGCGACGCGTTCGCGCTGCAGGCCGAGGGGCTGATCGATGGGGGCGTCGACGCCCTGCTGATCGAGACCAGCCAGGACATCCTGGAGGTAAAGCTTGCAGTCGAGGCGTGCCATGCGGCGGTGCGCGCGGCCGGCGCCGCGGTCCCGATAATTGCAAACGCAACGCTCGACCAGCACGGAAAGATGCTGCTTGGGACCAGCATACAGTCGGCATACACGACGATATCGGGCATGGGCGTGGACGTGTTCGGGATGAACTGCTCGACGGGCCCGCACGAGATGGCCCCCAGCGTGCGGTGGCTTGACGAGGAGTCCTCCCACCACATGCTGGTGGTGCCAAACGCCGGAATGCCGGAGAACGTGGACGGGGTGGCCGCGTACAAAATGACGCCAGAACAGATGGGCGACGCGATGTCCGTGCTCCTCTCAAAGCACCGCCGCATCCGCATAATCGGGGGATGCTGCGGCACCACCCCGGAGCACATCGCGGTGCTGCGCGGGGTAATAGACGGGGACAGGGCGGCCCCGGGGGATGCAGGCAGCTGACTGCGGCGCGGGCCCGCCGCTACGGGCGGCAGGGGTGTCCCGTCCGACGTCCGTAAATGTTTACAAACATCGTGGATTTCCACTTCCACATGGCAGTACCAAGGGTAAGCTCGGCGCTGGCCGCAGTAGGGCTCAAGCAGCTGCCCCCGCCCATGATAATAGGCGAGCGGCTCAACACCCAGGGCTCCAGAAAGGCAAAGCAGATGGTGCTCGACGGGGACTATGACGGGCTCGTAAGCCTGGGCCGCTCGCAGGCCGAGGAGGGGGCCCACTGCATCGACGTCTGCGTGGCCACGACGGAAAAGTCCGACGAGCTGGAGTTCATGGTAAACCTGGTAAAGAGGCTCAGCCTCGAGGTCGAGGCCCCGCTCGTAATAGACTCGACTGATCCCGACGTGATACGGGCTGCAATACGGCAGGTTCCGGGCAGACCCATAATCAACTCGATAAACCTGGAGGGTGACGGCTCGCGCTTTGCAAGTCTGGCGCCAGTAATGGCCGAGTACGGCACCCCGGCAATAGCGCTGTGCATAGGCCCCGGCGGCATGGCAAAGACGGCCAAGGAGAAGCTGGAGACGGCAAGGCTCCTGTTCGAGGAGGGGCAAAAGTACGGGCTGGCGCCGGACCAGTACATATTCGACGTCCTGACGTTCACGCTTGCGACGGGCCAAGACGAGTTCCGCAGCGCGGGGGTCGAGACGCTGGACGGCATCAAACTGGTCAAAAAGGAGTTTCCCGACTCGTTTACCGCGCTGGGGCTGAGCAACATCAGCTTTGGCCTCACGCCCCCGGCGCGGCGCGTCCTCAATTCCGTGTTTCTGTATCACGCGATACGGGCCGGGCTTGACGCTGCAATCGTAAACGCCAGGGAGATAATACCGTACGGGGAGATTGACAAGGAGGAGAGCGGCCTTGCCGAGGACCTCATATTTGACCGCGGCCCGGACGCGCTCTCGAAATTCGTGTCATACTTTGAGGACGGCGGCGGCTCTGGAAGTGGTGGTGGCAGCGGCGCCAGAAAGAGAAGCGGTCCCGAGATCGACGCGTCGTGGCCGCCTGCAAAGCGGGCAAACTTTAGGATTGTAAACCGGCTTGCCGACGGCATCGCGCAAGACGTGGTGCGCGCCATAGCCATGCAGGCGGGGCTCGAATCGAGCATAATACCTGACAGGGAGGGGGAGGGGGAGGACGCCGTTACAATCGACGCGCCGCAGTCGAAGACCCACGACGCCGCCATACGCGTGCTCAACGAGAGCCTGCTGCCTGCCATGAAGGAGGTCGGCGACAGGTTCGGCGCCGGCGAGCTGATACTGCCGTTTGTCCTAAAGTCGGCAGAGTGCATGAAGGCGGCCGTCGGCGAGCTTGAGAGATACCTGGTAAAGGAGGAGGGCGGCGCAAGCAAGGGCAAGCTGGTGCTCGGCACCGTATACGGGGACGTGCACGACATCGGCAAGAACCTGGTAAAGACCATATTCCAGAACAACGGGTATGCCGTATACGACCTGGGCAAGCAGGTACCGCTCCAAAAGTTCCTTGACAAGATTGCAGAGGTGAGGCCGGACGCCGTCGGCCTGTCGGCCCTGCTCGTGTCCACCTCGAGGCAGATGCAGCTGTTCGTGGAGCACGCGCGCGAAAACAAGATGGACACGCCCGTACTGTGCGGGGGCGCCGCCATCAACAGCAGCTACATCAACAGGATTGCGATGCCAAACGGGGACAAAAAGGACGCGCTGTACGAGCCGGGCGTCTTTTACTGCAACACGATGTTCGACGGGCTGAGGGTAATGGACGCGCTCGTCGACGACGCGCGGAGAGAGGAGATGCTCGCGGACTGGAGGCAGGGCCTCTCAAAGTGGCAGGCAAGGCAGGAGGCGCTCTCCAAGGCCAAGGCGGCCGGGGCGGGGCCTGACGGCGGGCCAGGAGGCGCGTCTGCGGATAAGAAAAAGCTTGAGAGGAGCGCAGTCGAGCCGGTGCGGCCGCCCGCCATACCTGGCTTCATGAGGCCGGGGGTCCCGGCAAGGCTGCAGCCCGGCGACATTCCGATGGATGAGGTATGGCCCCTCGTCGACACAAAGTCGCTTTACAGGCTGTCCTGGGGCGTGCGCGGCAGGGGGGCGGGCAGGGAGTCGCAGGAGGACCACGAGAAACTGTTCCTGTCATGGCAGCGCAGGATTGAGTCTGAGCGCATGTTCGAGCCCCGGGTGGTGTACGGGTACTTCAGGTGCCACAACAGGAGGGGGGGCGGCGCCGTACTCGACATCGAGGACGCGCAGGGCGGCGCCGTGTCGTTTGCCTTTCCGCGCTCACAAAAGGCGGAGCGGCTGTGCCTTGCCGACTACTTTGGCGGAGACGACGTGGTGGCGTTCCAGTCGGTTACGGTCGGCTCGAGGGTCACCGACACGATAGAGGAGTGGAACAGGCAGGGCATGTATACGGACGCGTACTATCTGCACGGGCTTGCAGTAGAGGCGGCCGAGGCGCTGGCAGAGTGGACCAACCGGCGCATCAGGTCGGAGCTAAACCTTGATGGCGGGTGCCTCCGGTACAGCTGGGGCTATCCAAGCTGCCCGGACCTAGCGCAGCATGCGCTGGTCTGGCGCCTGCTGGAGCCGCAGCACTCGGACATGTCCCTGACGGAGTCGGGGCAGATCGTGCCCGAGCACTCCACTGCGGCCATAGTAGTGCACCACCCCGAATCCAAGTATTTCGTGCTGTAGCGCGAGCGCGGGGCCTCAGATGTCCAACCCGTCAAGGAACTCGTATGCGGCCGCAAAGTCGTTTGGCGACGTGATCAGCAGATCTCCCGTTATGCGGTGCACGCCCCTTACGAACTCCTCGAAATTTTCAGAGTAGGAGCCCAGATCCAGGTTCAGGAACTCGGCCGACTTTTGGTTCTTCGGTGACGGGTGCAGCAGCACCGGCACGACCTTGAACCCGTCAAGCCGCGACGCCATGCTCTTTACCTGCTGCACGCTGTGCACCACCTGCGTGAAAAAGCCGACGGGACGCGCCAGCGTCTTTTGCTGCACCTGCGACGCGCTCAGCCCGTCTGAGACTGACATGTACAAGTCGATCTTGGAGCCTGCAGCGGACTCCCTGAGCCTCTTTGCGACGGCGCTGGACTTTTGGCCCGTGTCGGGACGGCCGTTGCGGGACGGATCGCCCATCAAGACCAGAACTCCCTCGAATCCGGCGTCGACGCACCGGGATACGAACGCGTCAATCTCCGATCCGGTCTTGTCCCTGACCCTGAGGCTGACTGTTACGGGCATGTCGGGCATGACCTGCTTGATGTTCCTGCCGATTACGATGGGAGAGACGCGCTCGTTTCCAAGCACGTTCTCTGTGATGTGTATCGAGTCGCACTTTGGCGCTATTGCAAGCAGGCGCTCCATGCTCCTTGCGACTGCGGCGGCCTCGTCCATGCCGGGCGACACCTTTGGCGGGTTGGACTCGTACCTGATGGTTCCCATTTTCAGTAGGACTCTTTTATTCCCCGTTAATATCCTTGAATGTGGCATTGCTGGACGACACGCTGACACTCGACGCGGTGCGCTCGGCCCTGTCCGGACGCCCCGCCCGGGTGGGCGGCGGCGATGGCACGGGCGACTCCCGAGATTATGACGCCTCCGCCACCAGTGGCGGCGCGGGGCGGCGCGCGGCCGTCATGGTCATAGTGCACGGTCCGCGAAAAAGGCCGATGGTAGTGATGACAGTCAAGTCCGCGTCCCTCCCCCTGCACGCCGGCGAGATTGCGTTTCCGGGGGGCAAGGCGGAGGAGGGGGACGAGAGCCTGCTGCATACGGCACTGCGCGAGACCCTTGAGGAGGTGGGGCTGCGCGTCGAATCCGAGCACGTGGCGGGGGGGCTCAGTCCGGTCTCCACGCTCAGCTCGGGGTTTGTAATCGCGCCATACCTGGCCGTGCTGGACGGCACGCCCGCACTGAAGCCAAACTCCGAGGTCGCCGAGATACTAAGGATCCCGCTCGGGGCCCTGCTTGACTCTGTCGCGCCCGACGACGATCCCGGGCACGGCTCGATGAGCGGCATGTACACGTTTGAGCATGCAGTGACGGGGGGGCGAAAGGTGTGGGGGGCGTCCGCGCGAATCCTAAAGCAGGTGCGCGACGCGCTAGCAGCACCGGGGCCGCGCGCGTGACGCGCATGCGGGCCATCGCACAAGGGCGGCATGCGGGCCGGAAAACCGGCGGCAGTGCGCGCGTGCGCCGCACGCCAGCGCAACAACGGCGCGCGTCATGTCCTTGCGCCGATCACCAGGTCGACTTTGTAGTTTAGGACCGTGCGCGGGTTGATCTCAAGCCTCCACGGTATGTACGAGGGTTTCGCGGTGTCTGCAGATATCTCGAATCCGTGCTCTGCCAGGGCCGCGCGCAGGGAGTGCTCGTCGGTAATCCGCCTTGGCGTCGGGCCGGAACCGCGCTCAAAGTCATACGGGTCGGCCATTACAACGGACGCCCCCTGCGGCGTCTGGCCTGACATATGCCTTATGAGTTCGATCGGATCGATCAGCTCAAGCACGTTCAGGGCCACCACCAGATCAAACCGAAGCCCGCCCGTTATGCAGGACATGGAGTCGCCCACCGCATAGCAGGCGTCCGTCCCGGCGCCCTTTGCCTGCGCGATTGCGTCATACGAGGAGTCGATTCCTACAACCGCCCCGTATGTATGGCCCGAGTCCGGCGACGCGAGATGGTTGGACACGGTTCCAACCGAGCAACCGTGTTCCAGCGCGCGCCTTCCGGAGGGCAGCCGCGCCAGCCGCTCCTTTATGACGTGATAAAACTCAGAGCCCCCGCTTCTGTGGTAGATCTGCGACCACCTGTTCTCAAGGTTGGTCCTGTCGTATGCGGCGGACGCCCCCTTTGCCGCCGGTGCCCTCGCCGATGCCGCGGCAGACGACAGCGTCTTCTTTACAAACATTCTCATTTTTGGGGACTGCACGGTACGATACAGGCGGCCGCCGAGCGCGCCGCGGCACGCAAAATATTCCGCGGCGTCATCCCAGACTATCGGTATTTCATCGATGATTGGAAACTCAAGCGGGCATGCCGCGCAGGACAGGATTCCCTCCCTGATCTCACCGCCCTCCACGAACGTGTCAAGTTCCAGGCTTCCTCCGCAACGCGGGCACTTGATGAACTCCGTGTCCCGTTCCCGCATCCCAAATTCCGCACACGCCGTCCAATATTTGGATTGGGTAGGGGGAAGGGCGGGGCGGGGGCGGAAAAATGGCACGATCTCCTAGATCCCACCTCAATGAGGAACTGTACATGTGGGGCATGGCACAGTCCATCGACACTCTGACCGGTCGGCGGCGCCCGCCCGGCTGACTGTATGCGGGTCCCATATGTGACGAGATCCGGACAGGCAGGGTGCCACCCGCTAGTCTGAAACCCGGTCGGCAAAAGCAGGAGCACACCGCAGCATTGCGGCGCGACGGCGATCTCCACACGTCCGAGGCCATCGGTTTTAAACTCTGTTTCCTAATTCCTCCCCCACATGCCGGCCAAGTCCAGGCCGGGCGGCATCATGGGCTTCATGCCGTCACGACGTCACACCCCCCCCCGCCTCCCGCGCAATCGACTCGTCCCTCCACCTGTTGTACAGGGCCA
>JAJEHG010000003.1 GCA_022823825.1 Nitrosopumilaceae archaeon
ACTCGTCGCGCGCAGCCAAAAACCGAGGACCTGCCGCCGGGCATGCCACAATTGCGGCAGAAACGGGCCCGCCCGCCGCCCAAGGCCCCTCTAAATGTCCACAAAATCAGGGCGGAACCTGCAAGAGTTGGACAGCGCCAACAGGGGCAGAGTCGGGCGGACTGGACCGCGCGCTGCGATAATCGCAGCATGGCACGCAGGCGGCACTGCGCATCGACGTCCGTCCGTTTTTCAGGCAGAAGGGATCATGACGTGACGGAAGCGGGCTGTGGGTACTCGGCTGCGGCGTCAGACCGGGACGCGGCGCGGCGTCTGGCACTTGGGGCACTTTGAGTCAAACGGCCTGTCCTTGAAGCCGCACTCGGCGCACACGACAACCTCCTTTGAGGGGGAGAACGTCGGGACCAGGGTGGCCATCTTCTCGATCGCCGCCCTCACCACGTCGGGATCCGTCTCCTCCTCCGGTATGCGCAGCACGACCTGGAGTCCCGCGTTGAGGGAGCGGCTCATCCTGTTGGACAGCGTAATGGGCGGGCTCTTGTTCGTGTATTTGTCAATGTCCGACGCCTCAAACACCAGCCCCTGCGTGTAGGGCCGCGTCTGGCCCGGGCCCGTGACACGCTTGCCGTACCTCTTGCTGTCGAGCCTGGCAAAGCGCTCGGCGCCCTCCGGCGCGTCCGCGATGCATATGGTTACACGCTCGCCGGCCTCCCTCGCCCCGTTTGTCCCGGCGTCCACCGCGTGCGTGATTATCTTCTGGACTGTCTCCCTGCCCTTGCGGTTGTACTCGAATCCCAAACCCTCAAAGACCGCCTCGCGGAGGCCCACCAGGTTTATGGTAAGCGACGCGTATCCGTACTGCATGTACTGGGTGTTCCTTGCAATGAGCGGGTTGAGTCCGCGGCGCGTGTTCTCGAACAGCTCCTTTTTGCGCGTTATTATTGCGTCGATCACGGGCTTTAGCAGCAGCACCAGCCTGGCCATAAAGTACTCGGCGTCCCCCCCGCCCACCTCGTATGCCAGCCCCGCCAGATTGACGGAGACGGACTGGAGCGCCATCGACATCTTGGAGTCGGTCTTGTTGAGGCTGCCGCCTGAGACGCCCCTGCTTGAGACCTGCTGCGACTTTGTGAGCAGTATACGCCCCCCGGCGATTACGATGTCGGCCAGGCGGCCGGAGACGGACTCTATGCTGCCCTTGTCATAGCCTATGACGAGGCCTATGCGGGGCCTGGGAGTCAGCCTCACGTACCGGGCGTAGGCGTTTATGACGCAGTCCACCAGCCGGGCGTCGTCGTGCCCCATGTTGAGCCGTATGGACGTGATGTTGCCGCCCTCCCTGGTGTGGGCGGGCGCGACGGAGGATGCTGCAAGCATCCACAGCAGCCCCGCCTCCATCTCGGCGTCGCCTGCGTCGGGGCACCTCTTTGCAAGCAGCCGGGGCAGTCCCGCCACGACGACCTCTTCTGACGCCTCCCGCGATAGCAGGTGCAGCATGATGCATACGGAGGCCATGACGTCTGACAGCCCGCCGGACCTCGGTATGCGGGATGCCGACGCGTGCTTGCCGCCGATGTTCATGCCGCCGTCAAGAAGATCCTTTATGTTGGCAAATATCACGTCGGGCAGGGCAAACCACGTGCCGACGTTTGATATGTGGATGGTGCCGGACATGTGCCTGTCGGCGACGTCCTTTTGCAGCGAGCCGAACATGGCATTCTCAACGAAGACGTTGCGGCCGGCCCTGCTGATCAGGTTCTCCATGCCGCCGTCCACCCCGTCCAGGTTGTATAGCATCTGCTGCACGTCGTGCAGC
This sequence comes from Nitrosopumilaceae archaeon, assembly GCA_022823825.1. Taxonomy (GTDB): domain Archaea; phylum Thermoproteota; class Nitrososphaeria; order Nitrososphaerales; family Nitrosopumilaceae; genus Nitrosopumilus. Next base: position 1,817 of record JAJEHG010000003.1, read on the forward strand.
GGCATGCCGAGGCGGACCAGCTTGTTGCGGTACTCTTCGTTGTTTGTCTCAAGCAGGACGGAGTTTACCATGTCCCTGATCAGGGAGCCCGTGATGTACGATATCTCGTACTTGTGGATCTTGTTCTCCACCTCCTTTGTTATCTTTTCTGCCAGCTCATGGGGCATGTTTCCCTCCTTGACCAGCGACTGGACGATGCGGTGCTTTTTGAACTCGTCGATGGACGCAGACGACGAGCGCACCTGCAGCTTGCCGCTCTCCATAAACGCGTTCTCCTCTATCTTTCCGGCAAGCTCCAGCACGAGCTTGCCCTGGTTTGTAATGTTGTAACGGCGCTCGGACTTGTTGCGCTCCACGAGCGCCAGGGCGGTCAGGTCGCGCAGGTGGTACGCAAACTTGCCGCTCTCCTTTTTGGATCCAAACCCCGCGAGGGCCTTTAGGTCGGTGTACGAGGTGGAGCCCTTTGAGTACAGCACCTTTAGTATTTCGAGCCGGCTTATGTTGGACATGGACCGGAATATGGAGCTCATGCGTTTTTCAGTGGCCTTGGTGTGGTTTTTTTTCACGGGCCGGGACGGCGTAACTGTTTTTTTTAACTCCATCCATGATATGCTCCAAACCGTGGTAAATAAGAATTATGACTGGATTTGTACCAAAAAGGGGATGATCATATGCCGGAGCTGCGGATCTTTTGTGACGTCATCAAACAGAACCCGCGGACGGCGGGCCGGGACGGCGGCCGTTCAGGGACGGGCCGCTGCGGGCACGGATGGCGGGCATCAGGCAGGAGCGCCGCCTTCCTCCAGTCCACCGAGCCCGGGGCGGCTTTTGCCGCGGGTCAGGCCGCCATCCCGCGTGCCGCTCCCGCCGCCGTTCCTGGCTCGGGTCACTTTTCCCTGGCGTCGAGCTCAAACTCGGAGGACGACAGCTTTTCGCCGCATGCGGGGCACTTGCCGTTGTTCGGGGCCATCGCGTCCTTGAGGGATTTTAGCATCTTCATGTTTGTGATCTTTTCGCCACACTTGCCGCATACCACGTTCACAGACACGATACGCCGGTTGGGGGGGGCGCAAAATAAAATTGTTGTTGCGCGGCGGGCCGCTCAGGAGGCGCCGTCGTCCTTTGAGATCACTATGCCGCGCTTGTCAAAGCCGGTAATCCTGGCCCTGGTGCCGACTGGCAGGTCGGCCGGGGTCGCAATGCCAGCCATGAACCCCGATATGCGGAGCTCGGAGTCGTCGAGGCTCATCACGACAAACGCGTACGGGGCGTACTCCTCGAATCCGTCTGGGGGGACGGTAATTATCGTGTATGTTGCAACGCTGCCGCGCCCATCCAGCACGACTGGCTCAAAGCCCTTTGCCCCGCAGCCCTGGCAAAAGTAGACCGTGCTCAGGTGCAGGCGCCCGCACTTGGTGCACTTGTGCGTAAGCACCTTGCCCTCTCTGGCGTAATTTATCATCTGTTCCTTTGCAGACATATCGGATTACACGCCTTGGAATATGTGGACTGCGCAGCTGGCGCCCGTGGCGCCAAAGTTGTGCGTGAGCCCTATGTTGGCGTCCTTTACGGTGCGCTCGCCTGCGCGCCCGGTCAGCTGGTCGTACACCTCGACCACCTGCCCGACGCCGGTGGCGCCAATCGGATGGCCCTTGGATTTCAGCCCCCCGGACGGGTTTATCGAAATGTCAGAGTTGAGGCTCGTCCTTCCCTCGCGCACCGCCTGTACGCCCTCCCCCTTTCTGAAGAACCCCAGATCCTCCGTGTCGACCACCTCTGCTATCGTAAAGCAGTCGTGCACCTCGGCAAAATCCACGTCCTTTGGGGTTATGCCGGCCATCTTGTATGCCGCGTCCGCGGCTATCTTGGTGCTGGGGATCGTGGTGAGGTGCTCCCGGCCCTGCAGCGCGGCGGGCGAGCCGCCCCGGCCAGAGCCTGAAACCTCGACGTAGTCGCCCCCGTGCTCCTTGGCAAACTTTTCAGAGCACAGGATTACAGAGCTGGCGCCGTCAGAGAACGGGCAGCAGTCAAACAGCTTTAGCGGGCTTGCGATCACGGGGGAGCCCATCACGTCGTCGATTGTAATGCGCTTTTTGAGGTGCGCCTTTGGGTTCAGGAACCCGTTTTCGTGGTTCTTGACGGCGACCCTGGCAAAGTCCTCCTCGGTCGCGCCAAACTCGGTCAGGTACGCGCGCGCCATGGACGCAAACAGCCCCGGAAACGACGCGCCGGCCTGGCCCTCGTAGAAAAAGTCAGAGCAGTACGCAAAGTAGGTCGTGGTCCACTCGGTGCCGGTATGCGTCACCTTTTCGACTCCCGTGACCACGAGGCAGTCGTAGAATCCGGCGGCCACGTTCGCGTACGCCTCCCGGAACGAGACGGACCCGCTGCCGCACGCCGATTCTATCGACAGGGACGGGCGGTCCGATATTCCCAGGTTGCTCATCAGAACTGGGCCTATGTGCACCTGCTTGTCGGCCACGCCGAACACGTTTGAGATGTAGGCGGCCTTTACCTCCTTGGGGTCTACGCCCGCATCCTCGATTGCCGCAACGGAGGCCTGTGTGGTAATGTCCACAATGCTGTCGTCGGCCAGGTTTCCATACTTTGTACTTCCGGCCCCAAGGACGCAGACCTTCTCCATGCGGCGCGTGATCAGAATCCCTATAAAAATCGTAATAGCAACATATCCCATGAAAGAAGCCGCCAAGCGCCGCGCAGAGCCCGCAGTGGCCAAGAAGGGCAGTGGCAGGACCGCAAGAAAGGCGCCAAGGAAGGGATCAGGGCGGGCGGACGGAAAGAGGCGCGCCAAGGGCAGGGCAGGATCCTCGGCGACAACGGCGGCGGCGGCGGCGGGACGGGGCAGGCGTCCCACAGACAGGCACTCAATTCGCGCCACAAAGTCGGAGGCCGAGACGCTCAGAAGGCAGACCGTGCAGTATATGGACTCCGGCGGGTACGTCTCGTGGTCCGCAAAAAAGCGCCAGTACATGATACTCGGGACGAGCTTCACGGAGGGCGGACTGGTCCCATGCCCTAGCTGCGGCATTGGCCAGCTGCTAGTAATAAAATCGCCGAGGACCGGCAAGCGCTTTATGGGATGCTCCAATTTTTACGGCGGGTGCGACGCCTCGTCGCCGCTCCTGCAGAGGGCGCGCCTGCGCGCCACGAAAAAGGCATGCGGAACGTGCGCGTGGCCAGAGGTGATATTCCGCTACTCCTCAAAGCAGAAGTGGACGAGGCAGTGTTCCAACATCGAGTGCCCCACGAGGGGTCAGGCGCGCAAGGACGGGTAGACGTCGGTCCTGCGGTTCTTCAAGAGCGGGAGGGCCTTGCGCGTCTCCCTTACCTTTGATATGTCAACGTCCACGTATCCTATGCCCTCCCTCTGCTTCATGTCGAGAAGCACCTTGCCGTACGGATCCACTGCCATGCTGTGTCCGCAGTATACGTGGCCCACCTGGTCGGGCGCAATCACATAGCACCCGTTCTCTATTGCGCGCGTGCGGTTCAGCGTGCGCCAGTGCTCCTTTTTCATGTACCCCCCGACCCATGCGGAGGGCGCGACCAGCACCTCGGATCCGGCCGCGGCAAGCGAGCGCGACATCTCCGGAAACCTCAGGTCGTAGCAGACCATCATGCCGATCCGCCCTATCGCGGTTTTGACCGGCTTTGCCATGCCGGAGCCGGGCGCCATCTTGTCTGACTCCCTGAACCCGAGCGCGTCGTACAGGTGGATCTTCCTGTACGTGGAGATTATCCTGCCCCTCTTGTCGGATACGAACAGCGTGTCGTACACGCGGTCGGGCCTCGGGCTCGTCTCGTACATGGAGCCGACTACCTGTATACGGTTCCGCCGGGCCGCCTCTGCTATGCTGGAGACAAACTCGCCCGTAACCGGCTCGGCTTCTGACGCAAGCTGCTCGGGGGTCTGCGATGCGCGCGTATACAGCATCATGAACTCTGGAAAGGCGCACAGGGAGGCCCCCCGGCCTGCCGCCCTTTCAATGTACGAGAGTATGCGGCCGAGGTTCTTCTGCTTTGACGTGGATGCCTTGAACTGGACTATGGCAGCCTTCAACGCCACGGTGCGCGCGCCGCGCAATAAAGGTTTAATCAAAAAAAACGGTTCCGTATTTCATTCAGAGCTGCTTTCCGGCAAGGAACCAGTTCTCCTTTGGGTTATCGTCGAATACCACGATGACGTGCTCTTTTTTCGTTCCCAGTATCTCCACGGCAGACTCCGTCAGGGCCCTTGCAAACTCGTCTTTCTGTTCCTGCGTCCTGCCCGGATACATCGAGACTGTAACCAGCGGCATGTCCCCCGGTTTGCGCACGCGTGATTTATTCGTAATAGTCTGGCCTGTACCCGTACCTGGTCCCGTACAGCGGGGGCGGATCAAACGCCCTCTTGTACGCGTACGCCGTGATCAGCCCTATTACAAACCCCCCGATGTGCGCAAGGTACGCGACGCCGCCGCCTGCCACGCCGAACCCCCCCACCAGGTACGGGAGCAGGTTCTGCATGATGAGCCAGAACGGCATGAACCACTTTGCCTGTATGTGCAGCATGAAGTATCCCACAAACGTGAGGATGCGGACCCTCGGGAACAGCACCAAGTACGCCCCCATTATCCCCGATATGGCGCCCGACGCGCCGACTGCCGGGATCGGGCTTGTGGCGTCGCCGTATATGTGGACCAGGCCCGCCACGACCCCCCACATCAGGTATATACCCAGAAACTTGAACTTGCCGAACTTTTGCTCTATGTTGTCCCCAAAGACCCACAGAAACAGCATGTTGCCGCCAAAGTGTATGATCCCGCCGTGCATGAATATGGAGCTGAGCAGCGACGTATACTGCATGTCGGGGCACGGTATCGACACGGCCCCCGCCCCGAAGTTTACCAGCGACTCGCTGGCGCCCGTGACGCAGTTGGGCACGGCCCCCCAGCTGTAAAACATCGCAAACGCGTTGCGGTTTGTAAAGTCAAAGAACTGGCCCGTATACAGCACCTCAAATACGAAGACAATGGCGTTTGCAATTATCAGTATGATCGTCATGACGGGCCGGAATCCCGGCGGGTGCGGGTTCTCGTCCTTTAGCGGTATCATACCAGAGCTGTTAGAAGGAAATTGACTAAATAAGATTTGTCAAACTCAGGCGGGCCGCGGGCAGAGCCGCTCCATCTGTAACTTGAGGAACAGTCGCGCGGCCTACTGTCCGGGCCGGGTCTCGGCACGGGGGCGCAGCTTGGCGCGTACCAGCCGCGCGCATCCCACGGCCGCAAACGCGGGAATGCCCACGTACATTCCAAGGTTCAGGAGTATTACAGATATGCCGTATCCAATCATCTCCGATTCCGTGTCGATGCCCGCATGCTCCAACAGTGAGAGTGACGACAGCATGGGTGTCAGCAGGACCTGGGTTGCCTCCCTGATTGCCGGGTTCTCCCTCTGAATGTCCGCAACGGACGGGGAGAACGCATAGTATATGGAGTTGAAGCCCGACATGAACGCGGTTCCGGATGCGGTTGCAAGTACCGTGTTGTCCCTCAGCTCCCTAAGCTGCTGAACCTGCGGGGCAAGCTCGGAGCCGAATGCGGCAGTCGCAATCAGGCAGCCGCCTCCGTCACCGGCTGCGGCGCCATCCGGTTCACTGTCCTGACCAGCGTCATCGCCGCTACTGCTGCCAAGATCCGCCGGATCGTCGCGTTCTGCCTGGGCCTCCTCCATGCCCAGCATCTCGTTGTGCTTCTCTACCATCGCGTTGTGCTCCTTCATCATGGCAGAGTGCTCCTTTACCATGGCTGTGAACTCCTCCATCATGGTGGCATACGCATCCGCCTTGTCCTCCGGGACCATGCCACTTTCCTCCATCATCAGCATCATGCCATAGTGGGATGCCACCATGCTGTCGTGCGCCATCATCTTCTCGTTGTGTGCCATCATCATGCCGCTGTGCTCTGCCATCGTATCGTCT
>JAJEHG010000063.1 GCA_022823825.1 Nitrosopumilaceae archaeon
CTATCCGCACCGCATCACGTTCAGGATACGCGACGGCGGGCAGGTTACGGTGGAAAGGGCCGACGAGTAAAACGCCCGCAGATGACGGGACGGAGGGACCGCGCCTAGGAGAAGGCGTCACCCGATAATGCAGAGGAATCCACCATGCCAAGACTTTAAACAAGCCTGATCCCCCACCATCCACAGATGGCGGGGCGCATCAGGGTGGGACTGGTAGGCATAGGCAACTGCTTTTCGGGACTGCTCCAGGGGATAGAATACTATTCGCAGAACCCGTCGCAGGAGGTCATAGGCATAATACACGACAAGCTGGCCGGATACGGCATACACGACATAGACTTTGTGTGCGGGTTTGACGTGGGCGAGAACAAGGTCGGCAAGACGATCAACGAGGCCATATACGAGTATCCCAACATGGTGGACTGGGTTCCAAGAGGGCAGATGCCGGACACGGACGCCATGGTCTACGAGAGCCCCGCGCTTGACGGCGTGGGACTCTGGGTCGAGAACCGCGTCAAGCCCATAAAGTCTGCAAAGACCGCCGAGCAGCTGGAATCGGAGATAAAGGACGTCATAAGGAAGACCGGTACGGAGATAATTGTGTCGTATTTGCCCGTCGGCTCGGACAAGGCCACCGAGTTCTGGGCGCAGGTGTGCCTCGATGCCGGCGTCGCGTTTGTAAACTGCATACCCTCGTTCATCGCATCCGACGACAAGTGGGCCAAGAGGTTCGAGGAGAAGGGGATACCGTGCATAGGCGACGACATCAAGGGCCAGGTGGGCGCGACCATAGTACACCGGACGCTTGCAAAGCTGTGCAACGATCGCGGCACGAAGATAGAGAAGACGTACCAGATCAACGTGGGAGGAAACACCGACTTTCTCAACATGAAGGAGCAGGAGCGGCTGGTCTCAAAGAGGATATCAAAGACCGAGAGCGTCCAGAGCCAGCTTGACGAGCGCCTGGACGACGACCGGATCTACGTGGGGCCGTCCGACTTTATACCGTTTCTGGGCAACACAAAGCTGATGTTCATGAGGATAGAGGGAAGGCAGTGGGCGAACATACCGTACAACATGGAGGTCCGGCTCGAGGTGGACGACAAGGCCAACTCGGCCGGCATAGTGATTGACGCGATACGGCTGGCACGCATCGCGCTTGACCGCGGCGTGGGGGGCCCGATAATACCCGCAAGCGCGTACCTGATGAAGCACCCGATACGGCAGATGTCAGACGTCAAGGCAAAGGCCGAATGCGAGACGTTCGTATCTCAGGGCTGATCGGCCAGCAATGTCGCGACCTGCCCCGGGCGCGTCGTGGCACTCATTGAAACGGGTTCTCGTCGGCATACCTTGCCGCCCTCTGTCCCCCGTATGCCCCCGGCTCCACCTGCCTGACTGCATACGACTGGCCGTCTGCCAGCCGCGTCACGCGTGTGTCTACAACGTCGCCCATCTCAAGGTCCACCACCATGCTTCCGCCGCCGAACCTGCCGCCGGACACGTTGGCGGCCACTATGGGAATCCTGTTCTCTAGCGCCCTGACCTGCACGTACATGCTCCACGGGGCCACGCCCTTGGAGACTATCCTTGAGGGGGAGCATATGATCTGCGCCCCCTTTCTGGCAAGCGTGCGTGCGACGGGGGCAAAGACCATGTCGTAGCATACGATTATGCCGAACCTGACGCCCTTTTCCTCGAATACGAGGGCCGCCGACCCGGGACTGACAGAGTCGCGCTCGTATGAGAACGGGTGTATCTTCTCCTGCATTCCCGCAATCCCCCCGTCTGCCGATATGACGGGCGCCGCTATCACGGTCCTGCGCGCCCCCTCCGCTGCGGCGGCGCGCATCCTGTGGTAAAAGGCGCCCGGAATCACGCACATTGAGTACTCCGCGGCGATGCGGCCAAACTCTGCGAACCTGGCGCCAAAGTCGTCTACGACGTTGTCCCTGAGCCACTGTTCGGGCAGGCACACGATGTCTGTCTCCTGCCTGCCCATCTCCGAGAGCAGCCGCGACACCTCCGCGATCGCCTGGTCGTCGCTCTCGTACGGCATGGTCTGGATTAATCCCAGCTTGGCCATTGCTGCCCTCTGGACGCGGCGTGTTAAAAACGAGCCCATTTGGGCAAAAAAAGTGTGCAAATTTGTCAAGCAAATCCATCGTTATGTTATTTATTCAGGTGTAGTCAGCAGTACACCATATGGTTCATATAAAAAAGGTGGAGATATTTGGCTTCAAGTCGTTCGGATTCAGGAACACCGTTGTGAACCTTGACCCGGGACTGGTCTCGATCTCCGGCCCCAACGGCTCGGGTAAGAGCAACATACTGGACGCCATAATATTTGCCACCGGCGAGACGCGCCCTACCATGATGAGGGTGCCAAAGATGCAGCAGCTGCTCCACGACGTGGACGGCGGCAGCCGGAGCCCCCGGCGGGGCACGCGCATGGCCCGCGTGGCGCTCCACTTTGACAACTCCGACCGGATCATACCCGTCGCGTCAGACTCGGTGGTAGTCACAAGGGAGCTTGACGAGGGCGGCGAGCAGACCTACTACCTCAACAACAAAAAGGACAGCCGCGCCCACATCACGGACATCCTGGACGTGGCCCGGGCGGGCTCGGGCCCCAAGCAGCTCAACGTGGTGCAGCAGGGCACAGTAACTCGCATATCCGAGTACACCCCGACTGAAAAGCGCAACATAATCGAGGATCTGATCGGCATATCGTCGTTTGATGAAAAGGCGGCCAACGCGCGGGACGAGCTTGACAAGGCCGACCGCACGCTGGAAGTCTCGCTTGCGCGCATGAACGAGGTCAAAAAGCGCATAGACGAGCTGGAGGTGGACCGCAACCTCAAGATGCGCCACGACATAATACAGGCCGATCTGACGAGGTACCGCGCCGTCGACGCCACTGCAAAACTCGAGCTTGTCGAGGGACAGCGCGCCTCGATGCTCGCAGAACTCAACGAGGCCAAGGCCAGCATAGCGGCGCTCTCGGAGCTCCGCGACAGGCTCCTGTCTGAAATCGGGTCAGTCGAGGACGAGCGCTCCGGGGTCATGGAGGCCGAAAAGGCCTACCGGACAGAAAAGGCGGACCTCGAGTCCCAGATACGCTCCTCGCTGCAGGCGTACGACGAGGCCAAGAGCAAGAGGTCTATTGCCGAGAACCGGCAAACCCAGATAGGGCGGCGCTTGGGGGAGATCAAGGTCGAGTCGGACAACATCTCCAAGTCGCAAAACTACACCGACGCGCAGGTGAGGGACGCGGAGGGACGGCTTGCCGAGGCCGACTCGGTGCGCGAGACCGTCCGCAAGGAACTTGAGCGGACCGACTCGGAGCTTCGCGGCATACTCCAGAGGCAGTCTGACGCCGCCGCCCGGCGCAGCGAGCTTGACGACAAGATAAAGCGGCTCGGGGCCGAGAAGGAGGGACTGGTGTATGAGAAGATGGGGCTGGAGCACAGGCGCGACTCGTACCTTGAGAAGATGGAGCAGTACGGCAAGCAGCTGACCGAGAGGAGGGAGCTGGTGGGCAGGCTGCAGGACCAGTCCATGCACCTGAAGCGCATAATGGCCAACAGCCGTGACACGGTATCCAAGCTCGAGTCGCGCATGCAGGCGCTCGGGGAGAAAAGGAAGAGGGCCGTATCCGACAGGGAGGACCTGGAGTTCGTGCTAGAAAGGTCCAGCAGTGCGGCGACAAAGTACGCGTCAAAGATAAAGACCGTAAAGGGGTTCATGCACGAGGACTATTCTACTGCAAAGCTGCTGGAGAATGCCGGCCAGCTGGGCATAAGGGGGCTCGTATACGAGATGATGTCATGGAACCCGGAGTACGAGAGGCCCATAATGGCGGCCAGTACGGACTGGATAAAGGCAGTCGTAGTGGACGACTTTGCCACGCTCTTTGCAATATCTGAGTCGGCACGCGTGCAGAAACTCCCAAAGTTCAGGATCCTGCCGCTGGAGGCCCTCTCGAGCCTGGAGCCTGCAGACGCCCGCCCCCCGCGCGCAGTCGGGGGCGTAGAGACGCTCGGGACGCTTGCCGGCCACGTGCGGTGCCGCCCGGAGCACGAGCCCCTCCGGGAGTTCCTGTTCGGGGGCGTGGTACTGGTACGCGACCGGGACTCTGCCATATCGGTCTCCAGGTCGGGGCACAGGGTGGTTACAATGTCCGGCGAGTACTTTGAGCCCCGCAGCGGAACGGTTACGGTAGACACCGGCTCCAAGATATCGCGCATAACAAAGCTCATCTCGATGAGCGGAGACGTGGACGGGCTGTTCAAGCTGATATCGGTAGTCAAGCGCCACATACGCAAGAAAAAGCAGATTGAAAAAAAGACCGCAGAATCCATATCCGCGCATGCCGAACGCCTCAAGGTGTCGCAGGGGCGCGTCGACTCGGCAGAGCAGAGCCTCCAGTATGTGGAGCCAAGGCTGGGTTCTGCAAGGGATGCGGCCGAGCGCCTGCCGGGCAAGCTTGACAAACTGCGCGCCGAGTCCGACGCGGCTGATGCCGAGATCACCTCGCTGCTCTCCCGGATAGAGAGCATACAAAACGAGATAAACCTTGCAAGCGCCAAGCACATGTCCAGCGAACAGATGCAGATCGCCGACCTCCTGACTGCCGCAAACTCCAAAAAGGCCGAACTGGAGGCGCGCCGGACAGAGGCCACCACCGCGTACAGCCGAATACACTCAGAACTTTCAGAGTCCCGCTCTACTGCCGGCAGCCTCACATCCCAGGACGACGCGCTCCGCGCGGAGGCCGAATCCCTAAATTCGGAGATGGGCTTGCTTGAGAGGGAGATAGAGGAGACGTCTGCGACGGAGGGACCCCTCTCCGATGAGCTTACCAAGCTCAGGCAGAAGGAGCAGGAGATGATAATGAACTCCGGCTCCTCCATGGACGTGATAAAGGAGCACGACGACAAGCTAAACGGGCTGCGCAAAGAAGAGAGATCCCACTCCATGCAGATCAACGGCCTTGAGAGAAAGGCAGACAAGCTGGAGTCCGACCTCTCCGCCCTGGTGATGAAGGCCGGGCAGCTGCGGCAGGTCGCCGAGGCCTGGACGGGGGAGGCGCCCTCCGCATACGCTGTGTCCGCGCACGGGGGCAGCGGCGCGCCGGGCGCGGCAGACGGACGCGGCGACGCCCCTGTCTATCGCGGCGGCAGCGCGTTTGACGTGGGACAAATAATAAGCGAACTTGAGGCCGAACTCGAATCGGTTGCGGAGTTTGACGCGGGCGCGCCGTCAAAGTATGCAGAGATCACGCAGGGTTACAAGATGCAGTCGGTGCGCAAGAACTCGCTGGAGTCGGAGCGCAACTCTATAGTCCGGTTCATAAACAAGATCGAGCGCGAAAAGCGGCAGACGTTCCTTGACGCGTTTGAGGTAGTGGACGGGGAGATACGCAGGGTCTTCAAGAAGATGACCGGGGGCGGCGCCTGGCTTGAACTCCAGGACGAGGATGACATCTTCAGCTCGGGAATATCGTACATGGTGCAGTTTCCAGACAAGCAGCCCCGCGAGTCCACGTCCATCAGCGGAGGCGAGAAGACCCTGGCCGCCGTCGTGTTTGTGCTGGGACTGCAGAAACTCCAACCGGCCCCATTCTACCTGTTTGACGAGGTCGACGCGCACCTGGACGCGTCCAATGCCGAAAAGCTCTCCACCATACTTGCCGAACGCTCACGCGACAGCCAGTTCGTGGTGGTGTCGCTAAAGGACTCTGTGGTTGAAAAGGCGGGACTCGTGTACGGGGTGTTTCCCAAGGGCGGCGTCTCAAACGTCGTAACGTACAAGGACCGCCGCTTTATGTCGCCGGTGATAAAGCCGAAGCGGTGACGGCGCCGCCTTCTGCCGACTGTATGAGTATTCGGCCTCCTCTGACCGTCCTAGGCCTCCTCCGATTGCCCTTCTGCTCCCGGCATGCACGGACTGCAGGCGTATTCCGGCCCCGACACCCACTTCGGCTCATTTGTGACTGCTGCTGTCGCCGACGCCGCCAAGTTCGACGTGGCATGCTGCCCACTGCCCGGGCCTTTTTTCCTCAAGTGCGGGCTCTGACCTGCATACGTCTGCCACGTATGGACACCTCTGTGCAAACCTGCACCCGCCGCTTATGCTGGTGTTGAGCTCTGAGGGCTCGATGCAGCCGTCCCTGCCGCCTGCCGCCTGCCACCCGTCGTGCGACTCTGTCACGATCCTGATGGACTTTCTTTTGTGGAGGTTTCTGGGATCGGGCTCTGATATCGCGTCGGTCAGCGCCTGCGTGTATGGATGGCGCGGTGACAGCAGCACCTCGTCTATTGAGCCCGTCTCCACGATCGCCCCCTGGTACAGTATGCCTATCCTGTGCCCGAAATTTCTGGCGGTGGCCAGATCGTGGGTTATGTATATGAACGATATGTTGTGCCTTGACTGCACCTCGCGCATGAGCTCGAGCATCTCGGCCCTGATCGACACGTCGAGCATGGATACCGGCTCGTCTGCGATTATGACCCTGGGACTCGTGGCAAGGGCCCTTGCAAGCACCACGCGCTGCCTCTGGCCGCCCGAGAGCATGTGGGGATACTTTGACGCAATCTCCCCGGCCGGTTCGAGCCTGACCTCCCTGAGCACCTCCGTTACGCGGGCCGCCCGCCCCTCCCCGCTGTCGTACGCGCCGCCCAGTATCTCAAGCGGCTCTGCCACTATATCCGACACCCTCATGCGCGGGTTTATGGAGTCGTACGGATCCTGCTGTATCGTCTGGCAGCCCGCCCTGACTGCGTCCATGCTCCTCTGGCCGTACGCGGCCTCCTCCCCCTCGAAGAATATCCGCCCCGAGTCGGGCCGCACCGACCCCAGTATGATCTTTGCAATCGTGGACTTGCCTGACCCAGACTCGCCTGCAAGGACAAACGTCTCGCCCCGCCCAAGGGAGAACGACACCCCGTCTGCGGCCCTTGTGACGGACGCGCCGGGCGGGCGGCGTCCGAAGAGCCCTTTTTTTGCAGCAAAGTGCTTTTTGAGGCCCTCCACCCTTAGTATCTCGTCCATGGTGCGTGTGACATGCCGCGTTATATGAAGAGGCGCGCTCCGGTACAAGCGGCCGGCCCTGCAGTAATGCAACTGCCTTGGACAGTCTGGCGCAAGCCGCGCCGCTCCGGCCTGCCGCATGTGACCCGCCGTATGAGCTCAGGTCAAATCATTAGGCATGGGCAGGGCCAACCGGCATACGACCGCGCCCGGCGAAGCCAGGCCGCAGAATGCAATAGTTTATAGATCATATGCATGTTTGCCCATCAGCTTTCGACAAATGATGGGCCA
>JAJEHG010000026.1 GCA_022823825.1 Nitrosopumilaceae archaeon
GGGTATGGACGCCGTCATATAGATCTGACGGTATTTGATCACTGTGTGGGTGTCCGGGGCATCATGCGGTTACTTGGCAGTGCACGAAAACCCCGTACCTGTCGGGAACTGGCGTGACCGGGCTTAAATTCCATCTACTGACGTACGTTAAATAGATTTCAGGCAGCGTGTAGTGGGATCGAGCTCCCTGTTCCACTCCATTCCATTCCACCCCACCCCACCCCACCGAGCGGCCGCCCGTGACGTTCTTCCGGGCGCACACGGGCGCCAAGCGCCGCGGGTGATATAACCGAGCCAGAAAGGGGTCGGATTCGACGCCCCATCCTGCGACGCGGGGCGTGCTCCAAGACCGACGCTGAACCGGCAGGATTCGTAGTGGCGCAAGGGCAGGCCGGACGACAGACAGCCGGCCATGCATGGCCAGACGGGTAATCGCTTTTAACCCAGTATGTAGCAACAACATCTGTGAACACCTACCAGGCCCTCCGCACCCTGAACGTCAGCAATGATTCTACACAGGATGAGATCAGGGCCGCATACCGCCGGATGGCGCTAGAGCTGCATCCGGACCGCAACAGCGGGGACGGGAGCGAGTTTAAGAGAATAACAGAGGCGTACAACCACCTCAAAGGCGGCGGCCGCACTCCAGACGCCAAGACTGACAACGGTGCGGACGTGTACGACGATGCGATGGCAAAGAATGGAAGAAGGGGCAGTAATGCCGAACCCGGATCCCAGTACCGGCACCAAGGGAGGCCGGGCGGTGCCGGAGAAAGGAACAGGGCCCAGTGGGGGGCAGGCCCGCAGGACGGCACAATCCCAGAGCAGGACTGGAGCAAGTTCACCAAGCACGTCGAGGACGAGGATCCGGACTTTTGGAAAGAGTATGAAAGAAAATTCTGGGAGGACTACAACGCCAAGGTGGACGCCGGCGGCAGGAACGGCGAATATGAAAAGGCGTCAGAGCCCAACAGGCAGCCGAACCTGTCCGTGGGCGTGGACGAGAGCCTCTGCATAGGATGCTGCAGCTGCGAGATCATAGCTCCCGACGTATTTGAGATAAACAAACAGAGTATGATGAACCCAAAGTCATCTGTAATCAACCCCAGGGGGGCGGGCATAAACAAGATAATGAACGCGGCCGAGACGTGCCCCACAAAGGCCATAAGGGTGGAGAACGCGGACACGCATGAGAGGCTGTTTCCGCACTGATGCCAGACGCTCGCGGCGCGGCCGTGGCGGCATGCGGCCATAACGGTGCGCGGCGCAACCAGAGCACCGCATGACGGCGGGGGCGTCTCAGGCGCAGGCTAGCCGTCCTTTAGCATGGCGTGCAGCGCATCGGCATCATATCCGGGCGCCTCTGCCGCATTGCCGTGAAACAGGTCCGGTATGTGGCCGGCTCGATCGCCGGCAGTGCGCGGGATTACGTGGACGTGGACGTGTGGTATCACCTGCCCCGCGTCCGGTCCGTTGTGTACGGTAATCATCGCGTCGGCCGACAGGGCAGACTCGATTCTGGATGCAGTCGTTTGCACCGTCGCAAAGAGATCGGAGATCTCCGCCCGATCCAGCTCCTGTACCTTTGGGCTGTGTTTTTTTGATATGACAAGCGCGTGTCCGGCTGCAAGCGGAAACGCGTCGAGGATTGCGATGCAGTGTCTGGACTCGGAGAGCCTCTTTGAGGGCATCTGTCCCGACAGTATCTTGCAGAATATGCAGTCCATGCGCGTGCAGTGCGCCTGCTCTATAAAGTCATTTTTAAGACTGGAAAGCCGCGACAGGTCGGCACGTGCAGGATTAGGGAGATGCGGGGGGAATCTCCTCCAGCCGCAGATGCCTCAAGGTTTCCTTAAATCGCATGTTCTCCCATACCTCGCATGCAATGGGTCCGACTCTTCGAGGTGGCCACAAGGGATCTGGATGCGGACGGCCCACGAATCAGAAGAATGCTAGACGAGCTGGGTGGGGCGGCCCGTTGCGAGGGGGGAGGATACAGGCTTGATGCGGAGGCGCAGCTTGCGATGGGATGGTGGTTCTTTGGCGTGCACGTGCGGGAGGATTTTGTAAGGGACGCGGTGCAGTACATGCATGCAAGGGACGAGAGGGCAAGGGATGAGAGGGCCCTACTTGACTACGTTCAGCGGAGGCTCAAGGGGCAGGGCAGCAAGGCGACAGTAAAGTTCCACAGCAAACCATCAATCTTTGCCAGATACTGGACGTGGCTCATGCGCTGAGGTTGCCGCTGCATCGGAAACGGCCCGGACACGGGACATGTTGCAGCAAAGGACGAGCCCGCTACCACATGCCGCCGCCTATATCCGAGTTCGAGTCCATCTTCTTTTCAGGCACGTTGCCATGGGCCTTTTTCATGTGGCGCTTGAGCCGCTCCGGCACGTGGAGATCAGTGCCGCACACGTCGCACTTCGTCTTGGACTCGTCGTCCTTGCCCCTGCGTCCAAACAGGCCCATACGTCAAAAACCCCTCAGATACATTATAAAGGATGCGCAGGGGGGAGAGGGACATGGAGCTCCGGAGGATTACGATACTGGGCTCGGGGGTCATGGGGCACGGCATCGCGCAGGTGGCGGCGACTGCCGGGTACGACGTCGCGCTCAGGGACATAGAGCAGAGATTCCTAGACAAGGCCATGGAAAAGATAGAGTGGAGCCTGCAGAAGATGGCCTCAAAGAGGAAGATAACCAAGGAGGAGGCAGACGCCGCACTTGCAAGAATAAGCCCGATAGTCGACCTGGCAGAGGCGGTGAAGGGATCACAGATGGTCATAGAGGTGGTGCCGGAGATAATGGACCTGAAGAAAAAAGTGTACGCCGAGCTGGACAGGGCGGCGGCTCCGGACGTGGTGTTTGCGTCGAACACGAGCACGCTTCCGATTACAGAGATTGCGGAGGCCACCTCGAGGCCGGACAAGTTCATCGGAGTGCACTTTTTCAACCCGCCCCAGCTCATGAGACTGGTGGAGATCATACCGGGTGAATCCACCTCGCAGGACGTCGTACGCATGACCAAGGATCTGGTAAGGTCCCTCGGAAAGGAGGCGGTGACATGCAGGAGGGACGTGCCGGGATTCATAATAAACAGGCTGTTCATACCGATGGTGCACGAGGCCTGCTACGTGATGGACCGCACCGGGGCCACCAAGGAGGAGGTGGATTCGGCGGTAAAGTTCAGGATGGGGTTTCCCATGGGAATATTCGAGCTCGCGGACTTTACCGGCATGGACGTCATACACAAGGCCACCGCAGAGATGCACCTGCGCGACAAAAAGGTGATCAGACCTCACCCGCGAATAGCAGAACTGTTTGACGCGGGCAATCTGGGCCAAAAGTCAGGCGAGGGATTCTACAAGTATTCTGATGACAAGTACGAGAGGGTGCAGCTGTCCGAAGAGCTGGCAGACAGGTGCGACTATACGCACCTTGCGGCCAACATAGTCAACAACGCGGCATGGCTGATCACAAACGGGGCAAGCGACGAGTCGGAGATAGAAAGGGCGGCCGTCCTGGGACTGGGCCTCAGAAAGCCGCTCTTTGAGAC
The DNA here is from genome assembly GCA_022823825.1 of Nitrosopumilaceae archaeon. Lineage (GTDB taxonomy): Archaea > Thermoproteota > Nitrososphaeria > Nitrososphaerales > Nitrosopumilaceae > Nitrosopumilus. The sequence continues at coordinate 3,560 of JAJEHG010000026.1, forward strand.
CGCAAGAGGCATCGGGTTAGACAAGATAGCGTCAGAGCTAGAGGCGCTTGCGTCCGAGTACGGCGAGTTTTACAGGCCCGACCCGCTGCTGTTGGCAGAAAAATAGACGCGGCGTAGTTCGCCGTTATTCTTTTAGTCATCCCACGCCCCACTCTTTCTCTCCTTCTTCCCCCCGCCCCACCTTTCACACGCGCGCGCCGCTAGCCGGTAAACAGTCCTGCCTGCCATACAATACCTTAGTTCCCCACGAGCAGTTAAGGCGGGGGAAGTCGGATCCCAGCCCGTGTGCGCGAACCTTCCCCCTTCCCGTCGCCAAATTCGCGTGGATTTGGATCAGGCCGTATTCGAGCACACATTCTGCCAGTCGAATTGCCGCATGCTTTTATAACAGATGCTAGAAATATAGCGCAAAGATGAAGTTTCGAGTATTCATAAAACAAGACGAGGACGGGGTATTCGTATCCGAAGTTCCGGAACTCCCAGGATGCATATCACAAGGAAGTACAAGAGATGCGGCCTTGGAAAACATCAAGGATGCAATCTCCGGATACCTTGTCAGTCTTAAAAAACACGAGGAGGCAATTCCTTTTTCCATTCATGAAGAAACTGTCGACATACAGGTCTGAACACTTTAAAAACGGAACGTCTTTTATTATACAGCGTCATTTTACAAGATAAATGAGGCTGCCCATAGTATCCGCAAGGGATCTGATAAAAACACTAGCCAAGGTCGGGTATCTTGCAGATCATCAGTCGGGAAGCCACATAATATTGAGGAATAAAAACTATCCATATAGGAAATTAACCATACCAAACCAAAGAAATAGCGCGAGGAACTTTGCGCGCAATAATAAATCAGACGGGCCTATCAAAAGAGGAGTTCTTAAAACTACTATGAGATGTCTCGGAACGACATTATGAAATTATGCGAGAAAGCACATACCCAATGTATAAAATAGTCAAACCACGTCAGTGTGAAAAAAATGCAGTGTAAAGCACAAACTTGTTGCCGACTTACATGATGCAGACACGGCCAACCAGACTATCACCATGAGTCCAGATCAAGGGCAGGATGACGCGTGACTTCAAGGCGTCCATTATGAGTCACACCGAGGTATCGAAGAACAAACATGTCACAAGCGACGGCAGGGGTTGCACGGGTGCCGCTCTTTCTTCCCATGGCGTCTGCCAGTCACTTTGGGTATCCGCCACGAGTACGCTAATCGGAGCCGGACTCAATCATCTGCAGGATTGCAGATACGGCCTCACGAGGCGTGTCGGCGCCCTCGATCCTGACGTTCTTTCTATGATCCACGTAGCCGTCCACGTACGGGGCGACTGAGCCGCCCATGCCCCTTATGGCGACCATCGGCTTTTTGTGCATGTACGCGGCGCACACCTCGGACAGGGTGCCGGAGCCCCCGCCTACGATGATTATGCCGTCGGCGCTGAGCGCGTTTAGAAAGTCGCGCGTCAGCCCCATCCCGGTGGGGATTACCACGTCGCAATACGGATTTGCAAACGACGCGTCATCCTGCGGCAGTATTCCTACCGACAGTCCGCCCGCCTCGCTTGCGCCCCGCGATGCGGCCTCCATCACGCCCCCCAGACCGCCGGTAATCAGGACAGAGTTGGAGGCGGCGATTGCCGCGCCCACCTTGTATGCGGCGTCCTCGTGCTGTGGGGTGCAGCCGTTTGTGTTGTGCCCTATTACGAGAATCTGGCGCCTTTTTGCCATGTTGTAATGCGAGGTCGGCGGGATATTATGATTTTCCTTGGGATCGGAACGTCACTCGATGAATATGGCAGGCTTGAACGGGCGGGCGTGGCGCGCCTTGGACTGTGGGTCGTAGATGTCGGGGTCGCCCTCCGAGTACACGTCCGTCTTGGCCCCAAACGTGGCAAGGGCGATCCCGGGCAGTTCAGATGCAAGGAAGCTGGATTCTGAGAAGGGTTCTTGGCCGGCCGTACCGCCGGTGCCGCTTGTAGCATCATCAGCGTCACCATCACCGCCATTGTCACTGTCACCGGCAGGGCCCGATGCGGCCAACCGCGCCTCCCTTATCGTGACGGGATCGGACAGTATGTCGGCTATGGCCTTTTGCACATACTCCGGCATCTTTTTGGCGTATGCGGCATCGGATCTGGACATCAGCCCGCCCATGACCTGCTTCATGGACGATTCCCCTCCGAGTACCGACTGCAGCACGTTCCTGTATATGGCGCGCTTTGGGCTGCCGTCGCCTGACACGTACAGTATGATTCTAGACGGAGTTATCTTTGTCACCTTTAGGATGCTTGCAATGTCATCAAGCACCGACTTCAGCAGGGACTCGGCCTGCAGCGCAGCGTGGTCGGCCGGCCCAAGGCCGGCGGGTGCGGGCCAGGCGGCCACGGCTCGCGCCTCGTGCGAATAGCCGAGCGCCTCCAGCATCGACTCTGCCACGTGGGGCGCAAACGGCTGCAGCATGGTCACCCGGGTGGTCGTTACGGCGCGCAGGATGCCATGCGTGTCGGATTCCAGACGGCGCTTTGCAGCAGCCCTCCTGGCATGCCACTGCAGTACGGACTCAGTCTCAAACAGTACTAGGTGCAGCGCCTCGCGTAGCCGCATCTTTTCCATCGACTCGCTTACAGACGAGGTGATCTGCCGCATTCTGGACAGCAGCCACACATCCTCGGGGGACGGGGCGGCATCCTGGCGGGTGTTCGCATCGCCAAGGCCTACCGAGCCTCCTTCTCCCTCTCCCCCTCTTTCCCCCAGCCTGACGCATTCTGCATGCATTGCCTCAAGCTTGGAGCGCATCCCGTGCACGGACTCCATGTTAAAGTCAGCGTCCTGCAGCAGCTCCGCGGATATTATTATGGCAAGCCGTATGGGGTCGGCCCCAAACTCGCGTATGGCCTTGCGTAAAGGAATTATGTTCCCCATGCTCTTTGACATTTTGGAGCCGTCCATTAGCACGGAGCCGTTCACCACTATGCCCCGGGGCCACATCTCTTGTGAAAATATCGCCACGTGGTTCAGCACAAAGAACGTCAGGTGGTTCGGCACCAGGTCCCGGCCCGAGTGCCTGTAGTCGACGGGGTAGAAATACTCGAATTCCCGGCGCATCGCCTCGAGCGCGTCGTCCGGTATTCCGGACTCTGAGCGCCACTTCGCCACTGCGGCGTCCAGATTCTCATCGGGATTGCCGCCGGACGGAGGATCCGCGCCGTCGGCGCCTCCAATGTTACGCCCCCGGCCCGCCATCACATACTCAAAGAACTCGGGCACCATCTGCTCGGGGGTTACTGTCCCGTCGTTGACGAATCTGGATATGGTATAATATGCCATGTATATCACCGAGTCGGACAGGCTCTCTACAATCCAGTTGTCGTCCCACGGCAGCTTTGTGCCAAGCCCGTGCTGCCTTGCGCATGCCCGCTCGTGAAGCCAGTCCACCACGTGCGCAAACTCCTGCCGTATCTCGTCGGGCAGTATGTCCATCCCGTTGAGGCACCCGTGGGCGGCCTCCTTCCATTTGGGATCGCCGTAGTTCAGGAACCACTGGTCGTTTAGAACCTTGACCACGCACTCAGAACCGCATCTGCACCGCACGGGCGCGTCGGCGATCTCCAGGAATGCCTCCGCGCATCCGGAGTCTGCAAGCCACGCGCCCACCGCATCCTTGGCCTCCCTGACGGGCATGCCGCCGAACTGGGCCGTCGGGCCGTCCCTGCTCATCACGCCCTCGTAGAACTCCTTGGAGTACAGCTCCTTGGTGGCGGGTTCCAGCCGGGGATCCGACTGTCCCTCGCAGTCGGGTATGGCGGACACGGCGTCCGCTGCCGGGACGTCCCCGTACCCGTCGGTGCGGATTATCGAGATTGGCAGGACGGAGGCCGCCAGGGATTTGACGGGCGGCGCCACGGCTGCCGCCGCGGCAGAAGAGCCTTGCGGGATGCTGTCGTCACCGTCGCGACTGCCTTGAAGGTCCCGCAGCGCCTGCCAGTCGTATGGCGCGTGCGCGGGAACGGACATTACAATTCCGGTTCCCGTGCCGGGCTCTACGAATTTGGCAGGCAGCACGGGGATTTTACGGCCCGGGCCGTTACTGCGCGGCTGCTGTTGTTGTTGCGGTTGCTGATACAGCAGCTCCGGCTCCGACGCCATCTCGCCCACCAGGTCAGAGCCTGCAATCTCGCCCTCGTCGCGTACGGCATATCCCAGGAATCCCAGCTTGTACGCGCACTCGGCGCTTACAATCCATTTTTCCGCTTTTGGATCATTGCCACCGTCACCGTCACGCGATACTGCAACCTTCCTGTACGTCGTGTCGGGGTTGACCCACAGGTTTGTCACGCCAAATACGGTCTCCGGCCGCAGTGTTGCAACCGGCACCGCATAACCGTCCACGGCAAACTTTATCATGACGTATTCGGTGAACGCAGGTTCCACGTCGCCCAGCGTGTCGTGCTGCGAGACGGGGTTCTGGTCCTTTGGGCACCATCCGACCGGATGCGAGCCCTGTATTATCAGGTTCAGCCTGCGGAGCGTCGAGATCTGCCATTCGACAAACTTGGAGTACGCCGGGTCTATGGTGGTAAACTCGCGCCTCCAGTCTATCGAGTAGCCCATCTCCTTCATGCCCATCTTGATCTCGTTGTGAAAGTAGCGCGCGATGGTAAGGGGGTCGGCAAATGTCCCTATGTCACGCTCCGACACTCCGTAGATGTCGCGGAGGTTTCCGATCAGTTCCGCGTCCTTGTCCTGCACCCGCCGGGCCATTCCGAGTATGGGGGTACCCGTGTAGTGGAACCCCATGGGGAACAGCACGTTGTATCCCCTCAGGCGCCAAAAGCGCGCATGCACGTCGGCAAGCGTGTACGTCCTGCCGTGGCCTATGTGCTGCGGGGAGTTCGGATAGGGGTAGGCCACCGTGATGAACTTTTTTGGGCGCGAGTCGTCGGGCTCGGCCTCAAACGCCTTGGAGTCGGCCCATCGCCCCTGGCATGCGGACTCGACGGACCGCCACCAGTCGGGGCTGTTCTTTCCGGGCGCAGCGGCAGTGATGGTGGTGTCAGGGGCCATTTCGTATGATCTCCCGTCCAGATCCGCTTTTTATCACTGTAGTTGTGGCGCTTGGATCCGTCATTATTACCATTACCATTGTAATCATCGCCATTGCTACACCTCAGCATAATGTCATCATTGCGGTCACCATAAACAGCGCTCACGGGCCACTGGTGGCGCCTCCCGACAGCATGCCGCGTATGGCAGACTCGGCGGCCCCGGCGGCCTCTGCGACCCTCGAGGTGTTCGTGCCGCCGCCCTGCGAGAACGCGGCGTCGTTCCGGCTCGAGCCGCCCCCCAGGATTGCGGACGCGGCGGCCGCGATTTCAGAGGCGTCGACGCCGCTCGACACGGCGCCGGCGCCCGCATATGCAACGACGCGCACGGTGGGCCCTGCCGTAAAGAACCCCACGTATGCAGAGTGCGGCATCTCTTTTGTCATCTTCTTGCCGAGGTTCGTGTGAAAGTGCTCGCCGCGCTCTGTGTCGCGCACCATGCACGCGACAACGCGGGTGTCCGCCAGCCCGCCGGAGTGGGACTCGGCGGACGCGTCGTCGTAACCGCCGGGGCTCCCGTGCGGCGCGGGCCGTCCCACAAATACGCGCACACCTTCAGGCGCGTCGATCGCAGTTATGCCGTCTGAGGCCGCGGCACCCTCCGCGGCGTCGGACACGGCGGCTGTAACCGCCTCGTTTATGGCGCGCATGATGCCGGGTATTGCCTTGCGGGCCTCCTCCTTGCTCGAGTCGCGCCTGCGCCGGGTCTCCTCCCGGAGTGCCGCGTCCTTTTGATCCGCCTCTGCGGCGCGCCTCTGCTCGGCCTCGTACCGGTATGCGGCGTCCCCGGACACGAACTCGAGCCTCACCACGCCGTCCTGTATGCGCTTTGTGCGCGTTATCCTGATCTTCTTGATGCGGCCCGTCTCCGGCACGTGCGTCCCGCCGCACGCCTCTATGTCCACGTCGGATATCGACACGATCCGGACCGCCTTGACGGGGACGACACCTCCCTGGTATATGCTGAACCCGTACCTCTGCTCGGCCTCTCCGCGCTCCATGTAGCTGATGGAGACCGGCAGGTTGTCAGACACCATCTCGTTGGCCGCGTCCTCTATGTCCCGCACCTGCTGCCCGGAGAGCGGCGAGTGGTGCGTGATGTCAAGCCGGGCGTGGTCCACATCCTTGAATGCAGAGTGCTGCCACACCCACGAGCCCAGGACGCGTCGCGACGACGCGTTGAGTATGTGCGTGGACGTGTGGTGCTTGGTGATGCCGTCACGCCGGGCCGAGTCGACCGCGCACCTGACGCGGCTGCCTGCGCCCGGTGGGGCGGATGTGGCCGCCGCCATGGTTGCGTCCCCGCGGCTGCCGCTGCCGCCGCCGCCGTCGTCGTCGCCGTTGTCTTCAAGCACGTGCAGTACCACACCCGCGTGCTTCTGGACGTCTACCACTGCGCGGCCGTCTATCGTACCGTGGTCCGGCTCCTGCCCCCCGCCGCGCGCGTAAAACGAGGTGCGGTCAAGCACCACCACGCCACCGCGCGACCACAGCACGGTTGCCTCAAACTCGCGCGGATCGTCGCCGTAATACAGCAGCTCCGTGTCCGGAATTCCGTCCGGGACTTCCGCGGCGGCAGCATCGCCCCCGGCGCCCCTCTCCGACTGGTGCAGTTCAGATATTCGGGAGTAAAAGTCCGACGGCACCTCGGATATGACGCCCTGCTCGACCAGATACTCGGGAGTTATCCCGTCAGAGTCGTACAGGACTACGAGGGCGTCTGCGTCGGGAGGGCCGCCGCGCCTCTGCACCTTTGCGACCTTTTTCTGCATCATGGAGCGTGACTCGGCGTACCGTCCCGTCTCGATGCGCAGTATCTGCTTTATGTCGTCGCGCTTGGAGTCCAGCTCCGGGTACGTCCCGCGCAGGTAGTCGACGTGCGCGTCCACCAAACGGCCCAGATCGACCGCGCCCGGCGCGCCGCCGAGCCTGCGTATGCGCTCGCCTATCCGGCGTATCATCATGCGCAGGTTGTACCCCCCGCCCACGTTGCTTGGGAGGGCCCCGTCGGATATTGCAAATATCAGGGTGCGCACGTGGTCGGCGATCATGTAAGAGTCCTCGAGGGGCCTTATCACCCGCGAGGCCTCGTGGTCGGATATGCCCGCCTCCCGCATGGCGCGCCTCCTCACGTCCCAGAGATCGTCGCACCTGTCAAGCATCTTTGCGACCTCCGTGTAGTATCCCCCGAGCATGCCGGGATCCGCGTCCGGAACGCCGAGCGCGTCCCGTATCATGGCGTCGACGCCGCCAAAGCAGCAGTCGTACGCGGTGGGGGTCCCCATGGTGATCCATGCAAGTCGCTCGAGGCCCGCCCCCATGTCTATTATGCGCCTGTCAAGCGTGGTGTGGCGCCCAAGCTCGCCCTGGAACTCTGTAAACACCGCGTTTCCAAGCTCAAGCCCCCTGACGAAATACTCGAGGGACGGCCCAAACGAGCCGCCGCCGGCCCACACGTCCTCGACGAATACGATCTCCTCCGGCGCGATGCCGAACGGCCCCGTCAGCATCTCGTAGTCGAGTCGGATGCACTCGTCCTTCCAGTATCCTCCGTCCATGTCCGGCACGCTGTGCTGCCCCACCATGCAGAAGCTCGAAAAGTGCCTGCCCGTAACCCCCACGTTCTCCAGATCCTTGAACCGCAGGCAGGTCTGCGGCACCACCAGCGGGTTTGCCGGAAACTCGAACACCACCTTGGAGCCCATCACCCGCTGAAAGTCCACTATTGACGCTATCGTAAAGTAGAGGTCGTCGCGCCAGCGGCACACCACGGGATACCTTCCTATCGCGGCGTGCCCGTTGCCCTCAAAGTAGGCGCGCACCTGCTCCCAGGCCTGGGCATAGTCGTACCTGCGCGCGGTGGGGGGAGCCCCGATAAACGAGTACGTGTCAGTGGCATCGTCGGGGCACCGGGTGCGCGACGCGTCAAGCGTCCAGAAGAACCTGCCGCACACGTCGCACGGCACGCGCGCAAAGCCGGCGTCTGCGAACAGCTCCACGGCGTAGTACCTGCCCGGCTCGGAGGAGAACTCCCTTAGAATCTCGGCCTTTTTGCCATCCAACGGCTCAGCTGCCGCCGCCCGGTATTAATACCGTCAATTTGCAGGCACGGGCGGCGGCAGGCAGCAGGCGGGCGCCCGGCATGCCCATGCCAAGGCCGGGCGCGGATTCTCAAATTTTAAATGTCCATCAGGCGCAGCAGACTCATGTTCGGCAGGGGCCCAAAAAAGCTCGAGGAGGGCACAAACATATTCTCAGTCAGGCAGAACGGCGAGTTCAAGGACTTTGTCGTCGGGACGGTCACCGGCATGGACGGCCGCAAGGTTGGCATCAACGGCATCATAGTGAACCCGGTGGGCCTCAAGAACAAGCTTGCGCAGGGCAAGACGGGCGAGCGCTCAAGGGAGATACTCACGAACCCGACCCCCGACAACATAGTGCTGGCGCTCATCTACAGGGTCGAGTACGAGAGCTTCAACGAGATACTGAACCTTGACGAGGACAAGTGCGACATCATACCCCCGCGCATATACCTGATGCTTGACGGGTGGGTCCGCGAGTTCCTGCCCGAGATTATCAACAAGGTGCTCTCGCTGCCGCCGGGCCCCGAGAGGGACGAGGCAAAGCGCGTGCTAAAGCACCGCATGGACACCCTGACTGACAAGCACCTAAAGCGCACCCTGTACTCGGTATGCAGGAGCCTGAAGATACTCAACTGAATCGTATGAGCTCAGGTCAAATCATTAGGCATGGGCAGGGCCAACCGGCATACGACCGCGCCCGGCGAAGCCAGGCCGCAGAATGCAATAGTTTATAGATCATATGCATGTTTGCCCATCAGCTTTCGACAAATGATGGGCCA
>JAJEHG010000024.1 GCA_022823825.1 Nitrosopumilaceae archaeon
TGGCCCTGTACAACAGGTGGAGGGACGAGTCGATTGCGCGGGAGGCGGGGGGGGGTGTGACGTCGTGACGGCATGAAGCCCATGATGCCGCCCGGCCTGGACTTGGCCGGCATGTGGGGGAGGAATTAGGAAACAGAGTTCACGTCAAGGAAATTCATGCCTTGCGCGGGGCGGCACTAGCGCGCGTCCTTTTCATCACTCGGTGGAATCAGGCCACATCATCTTGCGCATCCTCTTTCCGACCTGCTCTATCTGGTGCTCGTCATACTTTTGCATGTATGACTCGAACGCGTCCTTGCCGCTCTTCTCATACTCTGACACCCACTCGCGATTGAACGTGCCGTCCTGGATCATGTCCAAGACCTTTTTCATGCGCTCCTTTGTGGCGGCGTCCATTACAAGCGGCCCGCGGGTCAGCCCGCCGTACCGCGCAGTCTCGCTTACGCGCCTCCACATGCCGTTTATCCCATACCGCTGTATCATGTCCACGATCAGTTTCAGCTCGTGGAGCACCTCAAAGTACGCAATCTCAGGCTGGTATCCCGCCTCTACAAGCGTCTCAAACGCGTTTGTCACCATCGACGCGGCCCCGCCGCACAGGTCGGCCTGCTCCCCAAACCAGTCAGTCTCCACCTCCTCTTTGAAGGTGGTTTTGATCAGCCCGGCCCTTGCGCTGCCTATCGCCTTTGCAATTCCAAGCGTCCGGTCCCATGCGGCCCCGGTATGATCCTGCTCGACTGCAACTATGGACGGCGTGCCAAACCCATCCAGGTACGTCTCCCTGACCTTGGAGCCCGGTCCCTTGGGCGCCACCATAATCAGGTCAACGTCGGAGGGGGGATCTATCCACTTCCAGTATATCGCGGCAGCGTGAGAAAACGAGAGCGCGTTCCCGGGGGACAGGTTGGGCCCAATCTCCGAGCGGTACACAGAGGCCTGCATCATGTCCGGAATCAGCACGTGCACGATGTCGGCCTTCTTGACGGCCTCGCCTACAGGGAGCACCGCGTGCCCGTCGGACTCGGCCTTTGCCCAGCTGGAGCCGCCCTCCCTGACGCCCACAACCACGTCAAGCCCGGAATCCTTCATGTTGTTTGCCTGCGCGTCGCCCTGTATGCCGTATCCTATGACGGCCACGGTCTGGTTCCGAACAGGATCCAAGCTTATCTCGTCGTCCTTCCACGTCTGGGCCATGCGGTGCGGGCTCGCGAAGTAAATATTAATCAACCATCGGGCTCAGAATCCCGAGACTCTGCCGCAGTTGCGGCACCTGAGATGCATCACCCCGTGTTCGGCAGAAGGCTGGCCGTCCACCCGGGCCGCATGCCGCGGGGCGTCGCCGCGCGCAACCCGGGCAAACTTTCTCCCGCCGCATTCCGGGCACACGGGGCATGCGCGTACGGGGCCCGTCAATGCTCAGTCGGCCTCGTATCAGAGCCGCAAATGGCCTCAAGCCGGCGCCTGGCGTCCACGGCAACCAGGCGCCTGCGCACCGCGTCGGGCACCAGATCCTCCCACCGGCCCCCGGAACGTATCAGGCGCCTTATCGCAGTCGCATTGTACCTGGGACGGTCAACAAAGTCCGGCGCGGCCACGTCGATGCCCAGATCAGACAGCAGCATCGAGACGTACGGGTTGCCGGTGTACGCGCGCCCGAACTCCGGCAGGGCCGCCCTCAGGTATCCCCCCCAGGTGGCAACGTTAAACTGGTTTTCAATTGCGGTCACAAAGCACCTTGACATGTCCGCGTCCGACTCTACAAGCGAGTCGTGTATCATCTCAACCCGCTCGCCTGCAGTAAACGGATCCTTTTCAATATAGTTGAACTGGGCGCTTGTAACCGCCACAATCAGCCCGTCGCATTCGGACAGGACCTGCCTTGCCAACGCAAGGTGCCCCAAATGAAACGGCTGAAAACGCCCCATCACAAGCCCTCGCATGGGTGTGGTTGGATGCAGGTGCTATTAAGTCGCGAGCTGGCACCCCGAGCGCCGGGCAGGCAGGGCGATGCGCGGTTTTACGGCTTGCCGTCTCCGGGGCCGTCCGCGCCGCCGCGGTCGCCGGGTTCCGTACCGCCGTTGCGAGTGTCGTCCACGGCGGCGGCGGCGGCGGCGGCAGTAGTAGTAGTAGTAGAATCGTCGCCGTCGCCGTCGCCGCGCATGAGTCTTGACTCCGCTGCCTCCTGCAAGAACCTGTCGCGGCGCCGCCGTATATACATAAACACGCCGCATGCAAGCATGGCCCCAAGCAGTATGACTCCCGCCATCTGGAGTTCAAAGTGATACAGCATGCACTGCCACCGCAGACTGCGCTCAAAAGCGTTGTGCGCCCCGCATGCCGCGGCGCAGGATCGGATGGCGGCAGGGGGGCCGTTTTTGCACCCGAACCAGGCAGCGACTGGAGCGGTCCGATGCCCAGAACGCGCGGCGGCAGTCCGCGCAGGCTGCACCGGCAACCTCTGCAACCACTACTGAGGCGGCATGCCATCGCCGCGTCACGCGCGCCTGCGTCCAGAGGCGTGACGGCCCGGGCCCGTGCGCCCGCAGCTAGAATAATAATATACGGCGTGACGGCACCCATGGCATGATAGGCGCGTCAGAGATGTCCAGCATGGTAGACTCGTACGACGCCGGCGACGTCAGGATATGCGTGCTTGGGAGCCACTCGGCGCTGGAAATAATGGACGGCGCAAAGGACGAGGGGTTCAAGACCACGGTGTACTGCCAGAGGGGCAGGGAGGCTCCATACAAGAGGTTCGGGAGGATCGCCGACGAGGTCGTGGTGGTAGACGAGTTCGGCGAGATGCTGTCAGAGGGGCACCAGCAGAAGATGCGGGAGGAGAACACCGTAATCATACCGCACAGGTCGCTTACTGCATACCTCGGATACGGCGCCATAGAGAACGGCTTGCAGGTGCCCATATTTGGAAACAGGTCCCTCTTTGCAGCAGAGGAGAGGAGCGCCGCAAGGGGGCAGTACTACCTGCTTGAGAAGGCAGGAATCAGATACCCAAAGGTCGTGCAGGATCCCGCCGACATAGCAGGACCGTGCATCGTAAAGGTGCAGGAAAAGGACAGGCCGCTTGAGCGCGCGTTCTTTACGGTCTCGTCATATCCGGACTATCAGATAAAATCCAGCGCCAAGGTGTCGGACGGCACCATATCAGAATCGGGACTGGCAGAGGCAAGCATAGAGGAGCTGGCGATCGGCACGTACATGAACTTTAACTATTTTCACACCCCGATATCAGACCAGGTCGACTTTATAGGGATAGAGCGGAGGCTCCAGACCAACATCCACGACTATAACGCCCTGCCCGCCGAGCAGCAGCTCGACATGGGAATGGCCGGAAGCCTCCAGAACATAGAGGTCGGGCACACGCCTGCAAGCATACGCGAGTCGCTGCTAGAAAAGGTGCTTGCCATGGGCGACATGTTCGTGGAGGCGGTCAAAAAGGAGTACAGTCCGGGAATAATAGGGCCGTTCTCGCTTCAGAGCGTGATAACCAAGGACTTGGAGATGATAGTGTACGACGTGTCGCTGCGCGTCCCCGGCAACCCGATAGTGGCCACCACCAGCCCCTATACAAAGTACCAGTACGGCCAGACGTTCGGCGTCGGGAGAAGAATTGCCATGGAGATCAGGCGCGCCATAAGCGACGACAGGCTCGGGGACATAGTCACGTGACGCGCGTATGCGTGCCGCCCCCGCGCAAGCACAAATAATAACGCAATAGCGCCCACCGTACAAAGGCCGCCGATGATTAACTGCAGCAATACACTGCTCTGACTCCGTGATGAGTTTGCCGAATTATGAGGTGCCAGTCATTGCACCCGAGCCACCACGCCCCGGAAGAGATCAAGACTGGCGCGCGGGCATGGACGGGGTTGCAGCGCGCCACGCATGGTGCCCAAGAACCAACACACGACAGGCACCGAGTGGCACCAATGCATCACAAACAGATTGTTTCACCACACACACCCCCCCCCCATCCCAAGACTCGGTCGCGCCACAGATGCACGGGTTGTGTTGCTACAGCGGCAGGTTTGCAGCCGCAGGCCCCCTTTTTCCCCTCACTTCCTATCCCCACCCTTTCCCACTACCACCCCTCACCCCGCGGCAACGACGGCACTTTTAGAAACGGAGCCGTCACGAATTCGGCTTTGGAGGCAGGGTCACGTCCACGGTCAGATGGCACATGCGCCGTTTGGGTCCAGAACGCGAGGCCGGCTTGTTGCCCGCAGCCGCCCCCACGTGGCACAAAACGCGCATTTTTGGCGGCGTCAGCCCGCCCATGCGCACGCGTACGCAAGAGCATGCACGCACAAAATGATCAAAATAAATCTAAATAACACGTATGCAAACTAGTGCTTGTGGAAGAAATCGGCACCAGGTGCGATCACTGTAACGGCGCAATCACAGAGTACTACAACCACAGGTATTCTGGGATGCGCGGCAAATGCATACACTGCATGGTAGACTTTCCACTGGAGTGAGAATTGACAGAGCAGTCAGACGCAAAGCCGGCTCCAACAGAGAAGGAATCGACAAGGGAGCTCACCACGGCGAGCATTCTCAGTGACAGTGGGGGCGGCAGCGACGGCACGGCCGGCGCGACGGATGATACGGACTCCCCCGGCGGCGGGGATGTGCCGGAGGCCAGTGCGGGCAGTGGCGGCACCGCGTCGGTAGTCGACATGCTGATGGGCAAAACCGCGGAAAGGATGCTTGACTTTGATACCATGATACGAGATACACAGATACGCGTCTGGAAGTCCCTCAAAAAGGGCTACGAGTACGACAGCATCGAGGACGAGTCGGACGCATACCTACGCAAGAACGTCCTCAAGCACATCGAGATGGTAGTAATGTACGTGGACCTGGTGGGATCCACCCAGATGGCGCTCGAGATCTCCCCCGAAAAGGTCGCCATAATAATGAGCTCGTTTGCGCAGGAGATGGCATACGTGATAAAACAGTACAACGGATACGTGCTAAAGTTCGTAGGTGATGCGGTGATAGGATACTTTGTGGCAGAGGCAAACAAGCTGCTGACAGCCGACAACGCGGTCAACTGCGCAAGATCCATGATATCGGTCATACGCGACGGCATAAACCCCATACTTGACCAGTACGACTATCCGGAGCTAAAGGCAAAGATTGGGATCGATAGCGGCCAGAGCATAGTGGTCAGGTACGGTTCGGATGCCCAGATGGCCCACGTGGATCTGATAGGGCCGGTGATGAACATTGCGGCCAAGATCCAGAACAAGGCGGATGCCAACCACGTACTGATAGGCTCCGACGTTTACGACAAGCTGCATCCGGATACAAAGAAGATGTGCAGCCTTATGGAATGGGGCAGGGATGAATGGTCGTACCGCTCGCGCAAGTCAGGCGGGATCTATTCGGTATACGAGGTGAAGCCTATCGACACGCAACCAAGCAGCCCCGGCCACCCGCAGGAATGACTGCCGGCGTGCGGCCTAGACGGTAAACCTTCCGGGGCACTCGACGTGCTCATAGTGGTGCTCTGTGAACCTCTCACGGACCACGTATATGACGATCTTGTGAAGATCGGACGCGTTTATGGGCATTCTGCACCTGCGGCAGGTCATGCGGGACTCCATCTGCAAACGCGGTACAAGCACTCAAAGTATAAAGATCGATGATCAAGCGATCTTGAGCCAAGATCACAAAAAAATAACAAATCCATGCCTGTAGCAAGGAAATTTACATCACAAATGCACATTTTGTCCAGATCGTAATCACACCGCCGCGAGTGGCAGTCGCCCAGCCTAAGACAAAAATATGCGACATGTTGGGGGAGGGCATGTACGAGGCGGACATGTTCAGGCGCGCATACGACCCATACTGGCAGGGCATGCATGCGCCGCTTCCGCCCGCCGTCCAGCCTCCGGGCATGACGCCGCCAGAACCGCTAGGCAGGCCCATCAGGATGCCGGGACTGGATCCCGGTGCGGGGAGGAACGGAGCGCCCGGTACAGGGACGGCCCCCCATTTGCAGGCCAGGGATGCAGTAGAAGGGCTCAAGAGAATGTTTGTCGCAAAGGCGTCAGGCCTGCTGTCCACAGGAGTGCTGCCGATACCACCCGGACACCCGCTGTACGACGGGCATCAGGCAATTGCCGCGCTAGAGGCCGAACGCGACGGCCTTCTAAAAGAGAACGCCGACCTCAAAAGGCGCCTTGAAAAGCACGAGGCAGGCAGCGGGCACGGGCTGCCCCAGCAGCAGCAGCAGCAACAGCAATAACAACGAAAAATCACGGCCGCTTCCCATTCCTGCACAGCCCGCGCATACATACAACATTCGCTTGCAGGCAGTCATCTACCGCGCAGTACACAGTGGCCATTCAGCGCCAGCCGCGGCCGCTCATGCAGGAGTGAATCCCTGGTATCCGCCGGTCTGCTCGGCCTTGTCTGCAAAGTTGGGCTCAAACAGGGATATCAGATAGTCGTCCGGATCCCGAATCACGGCGTTCTTGCCGGCGTCCTTTTCCACGATATCGCGGTGTATGATAACTCCCTGCGCCCTCAGCTCCTCGACTGCGGACTTTACGTCCCCCACGATAAAGCCTATCGTGATGCCGTTCTCTATGGAGCTGCCGATGTGTGCGGCCGTAAGCGACGCCGGATGGAGGCTCAGGAGTGCCCCGGAAGATCCCAGATCGACCCACGCCCTCCTCTGGTTCTTTATGGGCAGCCCTATAGTCTCGTGGTAGAACTCTATCGACCTGTCAAGGTCCTTCACCGCGAGTATGACGTTGCCCACGTGCTTTATGTTCACAGCTAGGGTGCATTGCGGCGCCTTAAATCCATTTTCATTGTACAACTCTGTTTCCTAATTCCTCCCCCACATGCCGGCCAAGTCCAGGCCGGGCGGCATCATGGGCTTCATGCCGTCACGACGTCACACCCCCCCCCCCCGCCTCCCGCGCAATCGACTCGTCCCTCCACCTGTTGTACAGGGCCACCTTGAGCCTCACCTCCTGCACGATGTTCTCCCACTTGAGGGCCATCAGGTGCTCGCCGAACATGCGCTTGAACGCCGAGAACACG
>JAJEHG010000018.1 GCA_022823825.1 Nitrosopumilaceae archaeon
TGACCTCCGCTATGACCCGCGCAAGCTCGTCCCGCAGCAGCTTGACCTCGGAAGGGTTTGACATCACGCCTGTATGTGCCGGGTACGATATAGATCTGACGATTTAGGAGGTTTGACCTTGTGCTCAACCTAACCGGTTACCCGACCCCTGGATTCAGCATTTATTAGAATAGTTATTGTAATTATATCATGGAGAACATAACCGTCATAACGGTGCAGAGAGAGACCCGCGACAGGATTGCTGCCCTCAGCGCCAAGGGTGAGTCCTTCGACTCGATACTGCATCGGCTTCTGGAGGCGGCGGAATAATGGCAGACGACCGACTCATGATGGAAACCGCTGTGGTACTCGCGATCGGGATCTTCATTGCCTTCGTGATGGCGCCCGGCCCCTGGGGCATATGGCTCGTGCTGCCGCTCCTGATCACGGGCGGCGTGGCTGGCTGGAAGCTCAGAGGTACAAGAGAGGGAGCACCCGGCCGCACGGACGCCTGCGAATGGCCGCCGCTCGGGAGGGATGAAAAATGAACAGAGCACCGGACACACAAAGGAAGCTCTACGGCACCACCACTGAAAAAAATCTTGAGAAAAAGGCCCGACAGATAATCAAAGAATGCACAATTACAAAAATAGACGACAAGCACTACAGAGTGTCATACAGGAAAAACCCCGCAAAATCCTACATCATAACGTTCGTGAATACCTGGCAGTGTTCCTGTCCGTACAATGTCCACGGGCACCCCACGTGCAAGCACATAATGGCGGTGCAGACTGTCCGGCGTTCCGGTGACATGATGATAGTGTCCAGCGCAGCTGTCGACGAGTGCGCCGCGGCTGACGCCGCAGCAACAACAACAAAGCAGGTAAAACAGCTGAAAAAGAAACCGTCCAGAACAGGGATCAAAGAGGCACTGCTGGAAAAATACGGTTCATTATGCCAGGGATGCGGCATCGCGCTGTCTGTCCGGTACTTGGAACTGGATCACAAGCTGCCCTTGTCGGATGGCGGTACTGACGGCGTGGAAAATCGCATCTTGCTGTGTCCGCCCTGCAATAATCTAAAACGCAATTTGTATACCATATCATGGCTACGCAATGAAAACAAAAGACGAGGGCGCATGGTCGATGAAAACGCACTGTGCGATTTGGGCAGATAGGCGGCAGAATAGCCGCCCTGCAACCCCCTCTTTTTTGATTCATATGTGTCCGGACGGACGGCAGGGCATGGATAGTGCAGACGACAGGGCCTTCCTTGAGGAGAAGTACGTGCTTGAGTCGTTCAGGGACGTTCAGACGTTCGCGACCGCGACGCGCCGGTATATTGACGACTTTGTAGAGTCCAGGCCGGACGACCCGGACGGCAAGCACTTAGCGGAACTGGCGGGCATACTGGAAAGAACAATAGTGGTAAAAGTAAACCTTGCAAGGGTTGAATACAACGCAGGGCAGGAGCACGGCAAGAACGAACGCGAATACTTGGACGCCATGAATAGGGACGCGCTACCCGCGTTCAGAGAGGCGGCAAAGGCGCCGACGGCCAGATACAACGAGTGGATAGCGAGACGGGCGGGCATGGTATGATCCGCAAGGCGCGCCTGATCCTCTGCGGGACGGATGTCGTAACGGGCCTGTGATCGGCATGTTCGTTCTGCTGGCAAAGACGTGAAGGGCGTATAGCACGAGTTATATCGGTGTGTGGGGGAGAGAATACATGAATCGTTCATATGGAACGCCCGACGGTTTCGAAAGTCTCGATAATCTTGAAGAGTCGGCAAAGAAGATTAAGAAACGGTACGAGGACGACAAGAAACGTAAAGGCATACACTCAGGTCGATTGCCCGAAGGCTATGACGGCTCTGTCAAGTCTTGGTGACCTGAATGGGACTATCAAATCAGTGACCTGATGTAGCTGTGAGCGCTCCGCAGCCTGACTACGACCGCCACCGATCGGCTGTGTCCTATAGATAAGAACCCCCCCCCCCGACTCATCCCCGCACACCATGGCGCGGTGCAATGCGTTGAGAAATTTGACACGTAACTCGGCCTTTTTTGAACCCGGCGCTTATGGATCGGCGCACCCGCCTGCATGCAATGACATTGGAGGCGAAACGCGATCAGAGGGCATACGACCTGATACAGGGGCACATCTCCGGACTGATTCTTGCCACCATACTCAGGATAGTGCTTGAGCTGGACGATCCATACGAGGTCAGGCCCGGACTCGGGGGCATGACCGCCTACCCGCCAAGGATCATGGCCGTCGTCTGCATCATCAGGGATGCGGAGCAAAAGACGTTCCGCAGGACCTCGGATTACCTGAGGGCCAGTCCGGATCTGCGCAGAAAGCTGGGACTGGCCGGAAGGATCCCGTCAAGCAGCACGATCTCGCGCTCTTACTCCATGATTCCGGAGCGGTACCTGTACGAGATACACCGGAGGGTACTGTCGGATCTGGAGGCGCGGGGCGGCCCGGCGGCGGGGGACAGCACCGGCATTGCGGAGAGAAGGACGGACAAGTGGATGGACTTTAGGACGGACAAGGTCAGGCACAGGAAGGGATGGCTGAAGCTGCACGCCATAATAGACGTGAACTCCCGGGTGATACTGGACTATTTTGTGACGCGCAGCAGGGTTGCGGACATCTCCGGCATGCGAACCATGCTCGAGAGGTTCGGCCCGTGCGTCGGCCCCGACGGGATGGACTTTTGCCTGGACTCCGCGTACCTGGCAAGGGAGATGTGCAGCCTGCTCGCGGAACCGGGGTTTGCGCCGTACATCAAGCCCAAGAAGAACACGTGCAGGAACGCGCGAGGCAGCCAGTCGTGGCGCGTGATGGTCGACCTGTACCGCGACGACCTGCCCGAGTTCAAGAGGCACTACCACCAGCGCAGCATCATAGAGGCGGTGTTCGGGGCGGTCAAGACCATGTACGGCAGCTACGTCAGGTGCAGGCGCAAGGACAACCAGCGCAGGGAGGTTGCGGCGCGCGTCATATGCTACAACATAGAGCTGATCGCCAGGTTCAATGCAGAGCGCGGCAGGCTTACACGCCAGTCGCTTGCGGCCATTACGGCCTGAACGCGTACCTTCTGACATTGGAAGCGTCCGCGCCTAGCGCAGCCTGCGCGCACGGGGCTTGGCCCGTGTGCCATTTGATGGTTTTGGCGCACTTTTGGCTCGTTTTGGCCGTAATCGGCGGTTTGGCGGCGGAAAAAATCGCCCATAATGTATTCATACTGACTGGCGCTGCATGTTGCAGGGGTACTTGTCCATAGGACACAGCCCCACCGATCCAGATATTTTTATATTCTGTTGTCAAGTGGAGCGCATGAGCAGAAGTGTCATGGATAAAGACACCATAATATCTAAAATAGAGGAACACATTGGTAGTACGTCTTATACCGATTGGTACGTTGGCGTCACCAAAGACCCGTACAGCCGTAGACGGAAGCACGAAGAGGATGATTATGTCACTCGCTGGAAGGATTGGAACGCGGGTACCGATACTGTCGCTCGCGAGGTGGAGACGCACTTCCTAAATCTCCACATGAGGGGGGCTCGCGGCGGCGGCGATGACGATTCCAAATACGTTTACGTCTATAGCTGAAACTTATTGACTATACGGGCGAACGGGAATACTGCAGCATGGATATGTCTTGGGAACCCATCCCCACAGTGAGAATATTCACGCCGCTGCCATGAGAAGGGGAACCGCTAAGCAGAAGCAACCGAATCAGAAGCAGAACATGTAATGAAGTGTTGCCACGACTGGTACCGCCCAGATTCACGCCGTGCCTGTCAACCGAATTTGAAACAGTACCCTAGAACGAACTGTTTATTATAACGGGAGTGTCACATCGCGGTGACCTGACGCATTGGATGGGTCACCGAGACATTACAGCCCCCGACGATCTCTGTAACTGTCCATTTATGTACTGGCGTATGGCCTTGACGGGTTCGTTACTTGCACGCATTCATGCCGTATGTCTCGCCCGCTTTTCACCGGCTTGGCTTGCCACGGCTCGCATGCTGGCGTCGGCCGCAAACTTGCGCCGCTCCGGGACCGCGCATGAAACACCAAGCACAGCATGTGCGGCGATCGGACATGGGATCGTGTCATGATTGATCATGTCCGCGGCTCATTCTCCCGCGGTTACAGGAGCCCGCTCTTCAGGGAGGGCGAAGGGTTGCGCCGTCAGTGCGCTCACAGCTACATCACGAATACTTCTGTATAATGTCGGATATGTGCATGTGACATTTTTCATGTATGATATCACGGTCCTTTCCGTAGACCTCCACCTTAGTTACGGAAAGCATTATCCGAGTCTCATCACTAATGGATTTGGTTAAGACAATCGGAAGCACGCTTGGCTTGAGTCCCCCCAGGCAGTCCGTGCACATCTGTTCTGCGAATTTTGCGCCTGCGTTCAGTTGTTTTTGCACCTGCGTCGGGTCGACGTGTCTGCCCTTAAGCTCACAGACACCCACCACGAGTTTCCCGTAGTCTGCAAACACAATGCAGTCGCACATGCTTTCTTTCTCATCAGAACGGTGTTTTTCCGCTTTTATGGCGATGCAGCGCGATCTGTCTGTTTTCAACCGGCAATTCTGTTCCTTACAGGACTCCTGCCATCCCCCATATTTTTCGCGCACCTGCTCAAGCGACATTTCCGCGTCCCCTTACGATGCGTTCTGTTCTATGATTATCCGCCTGCGGTGCATCTTTTCAATCACTTTTACGAACTCGTCCAGGGATATTCCGTTGTCGACGGAGAACTTTGTGGGCTTTGCGATGCTGCCGCCTTTGTCTGAGACTGCAAAGGTGTAGGGGGCCACCTCGTCCTCCAGCAGGTAGTCGTCCCGGTCAAATCCGAGTTTCTCGCTTGTGACCGCGTTGTCCTTGCCGCTCATTAAGAACTGGCTCAGTAGGCTCTGTACGAAGAGACTGTGCGTCGTGATCAGCACGTTAAGGCCTTTTCGTATCATCTTTACTATGTGGTGTGCCAGAATCATCTGCGCCTCTGGATGCAGGTGCGCCTCCGGCTCCTCAAGTATGACAAGGTCGCCCTCGCGGACCACGTGCTTGAGATACAGAACCAAGATTGCAAGCTCGGACACTGTGGATGATGTTCTGTGCAATGACATCGTACTGTCGTCGTGATCATACGTAATCGTAGGGAACCGGGTTCTGGCGTCAGCGGTGTGGCCGATCCTTCCGTCCAGTATGGTCTCTTCGAGGCTGCTTGCAATGTTGCTGAACGGGCCCGTGGAAGAAGGCATTTCAATTATTGACGATATAAAGTCAGCTGCGGCCCCGGACAGTGTGGGAATTGCCATTCCTTCCACTCCTGCGTACGTCGCATTGGTGACGATGCCCGAGGTAATCGCCCGGTGTCCTTGTAAAATGCCCGATCTTGCAGCGGGAAGATAGTACGAGGCTGACGGCAGCTTGTAATCCACGTACTTTGACATGGAAAGTCTGAGGCGATAAACCACTTCTAGTGCTTGTCTCTCCGGGGATTCGGTGGGATCAACCCTGATCATCGGAAGTTTGTCCGAGTTATCGTCCGTGGAAATAGCCCGCCCGCGCCCTGCGCCTTTGAACGTTATTCTTCGCCTTAACTGGAACTTGGGGTAGTTTACAGTTGCGCTCTTCTTGCTGTGTATGCGAATCTCAACTCCGTTACTGACGGCGATCTTCACGGAGAACGATTTTTTTCCCGTTCTGACCAGTTTGTCGCTGGCGTCACCGAAATTGCGCTCAATTTCGAGTTTTAGATTTTTGGTGTCCGTCGCAAAATGCTCCCGTACCATTTCCTCGATTGTGTCTTCCGGTATCTCCGTGTCTTTTCCGGCATTGATCAGGCTGGACATCTTGGCCATCATACCCTCTACGTCGTATTGCACGCTATGGCGTCTCGCATAAGAGAAGAGGGGCATATTGCGCTTTCCAGGTGAGGCACATGTCGACACGATGGAGTGCAGGAGTAACGCCGCATAAGATTTGCCCGAGTTGTTTGGGCCACAAAATATGGTAAGTGGTTTGAGGGAGATTGACGCTTTTGCTATGGGGCCAAAGTCGCGTATGTCCACCGTCAGGTTCAGACGCGAGGATTTCTGCCCCGTTTTACCGGACAATGCATTTGCCATACGTTGGCGCCGTGTCATAACGCGTGTGGACGCTGCTGCTATTTATCTTAACGTGTGGGGCGGGATGATCCCCTACCATCACGGCCTTGGAATCTTGCGCCTGATCAGGAACCTCTCGCCGGGTAGATCCCTTACCAAGTCCCACCCCTCCGCGGTGTTTGCCAGCAACTTGGCCTCGTCATCCACTATTTTGCTCTCAAAAGGGGACTGTCTTGGGATCTTGTTATTAGCAGCGGCAACTGGGACGGCATCTGCCGCCTGCGCCGCCGCCTTTTCCCGCGCGCCAGAGGCGTCCTGATCCGCCTCCAAGGCAGTCGCGGATTTCGCCACACCACCATTGCGTCTCGCTCCGCCGTCCTGCACGGGCGCCACCGCCGCCTGCCGCATCGGCGCGTCCCGCGTCCCGTCCAGAGTACCGCCTGCAAGCATGGCGTCAATGTCAAGCCCGTACATCTTGGCCTGCTGCCTCCACATCCCAACCAACATCTTGCGCTTGTCTATTTCCGAGTCGCGCATGGCATCAGTCGATAGAAACGCCTGGCTCTGTTCGTACGCGCGCCTCATGTCGTCCGTCATCTGATCCGTGAGCCTGCCCTTGTTCGTGGTATATCTTGCCTCCATGTCCCCCTTGTGACCCATAAAGAACTGCCTGTACGCGTGCGTCATACACCCGTGGCTCTCTGCAATCAGCAGCTGGCTGTCAAAGTACGCCCTTAGTGCATAGGGCCGCGCCCGCATCACGCTCCTGATGACCGGACGGATGGCGGCGCCCAATGCGTTTGTCACAAGGAACCTGTCGCCGTTCCCATCAAGCTTGCTCCACCCCCTGCGGCGGTACCCGGAGTCTATCGTCACAAGCGGTGAGTCGGGCTTTAGCCGTTCTCCGTGCGCCATCCTCCTGCGCAGGTACCCAAGCACGTACTGGCAGCCCTCCTCTGCCAGAAATGTAAAGTATTTTTTTCGAATCTTGCTCAGCTGCGGCCGCACCACCACATTGCTGGAGTCTTCTCAAAGCGGGTGTCGCCTCCGTCCAGCACCAGGTCCGGCAGGTCCGAGAGCACCAGCCCGTCGCTTTTGTCTGCCAGTCCCATGACCTGCGGCCTCACCCCCGCAAAGGCCATCATGCTTATGATTACCCTGCACCGCGGATCCGCCGCATCAAGCATCTTCTTGAGCTGCTCCTTGTCCGGCACTTTCTCATCCTGTATGCTTACCGGCACGTCGGAGTTTGCTATCTTGATTTTTCGCCTGATTTCTATGTGGTTGTATTCAAGCCAGGACTTTACAGCGCCTATCACCCCTGCAATGTATCCGGGCGCGTACTTCTTCTCCTCCATCCATGAGACGTGGTCCAACAATATATTTTCGACCTTCATGGGATCGTCCCTCCCAATCCCCACCAGCTCGTGCGGCGTCACTCCGATCCGGGAGCAGAACAGATTCAGGCGCCTGAGCCTGACGCTGCACGTGATGGCGCTGGATCTGCGCATGTTGTCATGCCACCGCCTGACATCGGGATCATTTAACAGTAATTTTGGGGGATTGTCTGACATTCTGTTCCAGCTACGAAGGCCCGAATTTGATTTAAGGGCCAAATCCTGATCCGAACTTTCATCTATCGGCGGTGGGATTTTTTTCGACCTAGGCATATGCACGTCGGGTTTGCTCTTTGAGTCTGTAGCGCGCTTAGCACCAGGCCCCCTGCCCTGCCCTTTATCATGCGCGTTCGGCCGTGGCCCAGTGCTGTTGCGTTTGCCATAATGAGCTGCATTTGCCCCGAGCCCCTTTAGACCCGGACTGCCCGCATTATCGCCCCGTGTCGTGGGGTGGGGGAGAGGAGAGGATAGGAGAAGAAGGATTGAACGGTCGCCGCCGCCGCCGCTACGCTGCCGCGGACTACTTTGTTCCCCGCAGCGCGTCTGCAATGCCGCTTACGATCAGTTCGTTGACTCTCTGCCCGGGGGCCCTGCCCCTGAGCCTCTTCATGGCGATCCCCATGAGGGGCCCCGCCGCCCGCTCGCCCTGGTTTGAGATCATCTCCATGTTGTCTCGTATTATCCCGCTTACTATCCCCTCGAGCTCGTCTGCGCCGACGCTCTGCATGGACGCGGACTTTATGGCGTCCGGGACGGTTCCGGCCTTGGCCGACATTATGGACTGGAATATCATCTCGACCGACTCCTTGGCGATCTCGCCTTTCCCGAGAATCTCAAACGTCTCGCGTATCATCTGATCGTCAAGCCGTCCGGCGTCCATGCCCTCCTGCCTGGCCAGCCTCGTTATCGACGAGCAAAGCGCGGATGCCACAAACGTGGGTTCCACCATCCCCGCCGCCCGGACATTCTGCCCGGACGCAATCTCCTCGAACAGTCCCAGGTACGGCGAGTCCCAGAGCTGCTCTGCAAGCTGCCTGTTGATACCGTACGTATCCTGCAGGTCTGACACCGCCTCGCTCCACGGCTTTGGCGCGTCGGCCGCCGCGCGATCCAGCTCCTCCCGTGTTATGGTAATCGTGGGGACGTCAGTCTCCGGGTACATGCGCGCAGAGCCGGGCCGGGGCCTCAGAAACGCGGTCCTGCCGTCGGCCGCGGCCATTCTGGTGTCGGCCGGGACGCCGTCCGTTGCTATGCGCCGCACCCTTGAGATTATCTGGTCTGTGATGGGGCCTATCCTGTCGGCCGGGGCCGCCAGCATGATGAACGCGTCCGCGTCCAGGCTTGCCTGCAGCAGTTCGGCCACCTCGGCCACGTCCCGTCCCGTTATTCCGTACGCCGGAAGCTCGTCGGAGTGGAATATGCCGCCCACCCCGAACCGCCTGACGAGCTCCGCTATCTCCTTGCCGAGCCTGACGTCCTCGTGCGGGGAGTATCCGAATATTCCGGCCGCGTTCCTGAACGCGACCGCCATGATTGTATGGTTCTGCTTTACGGCCTTTTGGATTATCTTCGATGACGCGGACTTTCTGAACACGCCGGTTACGTCCGCCCTGTCCCGCGACACGTCGTGGTCCCACCGGCACTCCCGCAGCCTTGCTGATATGGCAGTCAGCCCGTGCTGCCTGTACGCCTCGTACGACACCACGTCTGCAAGCTGGTCAAGCTGCTGCACCCCCTTGACCTCCACCACGCTGCCGCCCCCGTCCCTTATGCTCACGTTGACGTCCTGCCTGATGGAGCCCAGGCCGCGCGTCACCATCCTGGTGCCCCGCAGCATTCTTCCAAGCGACAGGGCCGCGGCCCTTACCATATCCGGATCAGATGCGTCAAACGGCTCCGTTGCAATCTCGACTAGCGGGACCCCGAGCCTCTCAAGGCCGTACCCCTTGGTGCCCACGTCCGCATGGGCTCCTGCCTCGAGTATCTTTGCGGCATCCTCCTCCAGGCATATGGACTGGACTCCGATCTGCCTGACGCCCGGCGCCCCGTCTGGCCGTCCCTGCGACGGCGGGGGCAGCGGCACGTCAAACGACCCTCCCTCCGACACCAGCATGGTCCGCTGGAAGCCAGTCGTGTTTGAGCCGTCCACCACGGTCTTTCTCATGGTGTGAAGCTCGGTGTATGTCTTGGACTTGAGCGCGGACGCGATTGTCAACGCCGTCCTCTTGGCGTCGGGATCCAGTCGGTGCGGCGGCTCCTCGTCCTGCTCTACCAGGCAGCTGCTGCTGCGGTTTGCATAATATGTGACGGTCTTGGCCTTTGCCCCCTCGAAGAGCGCCGCCGGGTCGTGCCCACCGACCTCACCGCTTGCCGATCTCAGTCTCCTGCTGAACGTTATGGGGTACGCGTCCGGTTCTTTCGGCGGGCAGTCGCAGAACAGCTTTTTGCCGGTTGCAAGCTGCTGGTGTATCTCCAGCCCCACCATGACGCCCAGGTCCCCGAGGCTTGGCGTTCCCTGCGCGCTCACCGCGCGCTCATCTCCGACGCGACGTTCTCAAGCATTATCCTTCTGATTCCGTCCGAGTCCTCCGCGAGTGAGGCGGCCCACATGGCCTTTACCAGGGCGACCTCGGGTATCATGTCCTCAAGCGGCACCACACCCATCTCCATCAGATCGCGCCCGCTCTCGTATACTGTCATTGCCGTCCTGCCGTCTATGCACTGCGATGTCATGCCCATGAACACGCCGCGCTCGCCGGCTCTTTCAACCTGTCCGTACATGGCCCTTCCCACGTGCCCCAGGCCGGTCCCCTCAAATATCACGGCCCTGCATCCAGAGTCGATTATGTGTCCCAGATGGGCCGGGTCGTACCCTGGATGATACTTTACGAGCGCAACCCTCTGGTCAAGCGATATTCTGGGACTGTATTCGGGGCCGGGACGCGGCCGGCCTGCGCCGTCCGGACCGCCGCTGGCAGCAGCAGAGGATATGCCGCCGTCGGCCGATACGACAAACGCCGGGCTGCCGCCTATGGTCTCAAAGGCGTCCCTCCTGCTTGTGTGGTTCTTCCTGACCCTGGTGCCCACGTGGCACGCTATCGCGTCGTCCCCGGAGCCGCCGTGCATTGCGACGTAGACGTCGCCACCACCACCATGTGAAGCGATGAATCTTGCGGCCCCGATCAGGTTGGTCGCGGCGTCCGACGACGCCCTGTCCGGCGACCTCTGCGCGCCTACAAGAACGACGGGAACCGGGAGCCCCGCAAGCGCAAACGACAGGAACGCGGACGTATAGTGCATCGTGTCGGTTCCGTGCGCCACTATGATGCCCGCGTACGGCCTGCCGCCCCCCGCAGATGCGTCGCCGGCGCGCTCGTCTATGCGCCGCGCAAGCGCCAGCCAGTGCTCTGGCATTATGTTCTCTGAATACTCAGATATCACCACCTCCGAGTCTACCTCGGCTATGTCGGCCAGCTCAGGTATGGAGTCGCGCAGGTCCGAGGCCGACAGCACGGGGGTCACGGCCCCGGTCCTGTAGTCTATCCGACTTGCTATCGTGCCGCCAGTCGAGAGCAGCAGTATCCTCTCTCCTGCGCGGTTTCGGGCAGGTTCGGAGGATTCTGTGCCTGCGCCACCGTCCCTCCCCATGTCCGTGACGGTACCGCGTCTGTCCACTGCAATCCCACTTATCTGATCAATGCTGATGCCCGCGTTGTACCCGCTGCTCAGCTTTGCCACGACGTGCGAGTCGTCGTCGTGCTCGTACCTGGGCATCAGTAGCCCCGCGCGCCTGGTGCCGTCCTTGTAGGTTATGACAACGGAGTCCCCGACTGCGGCGCCCGCGTCGCTCAGCGCCCGCAGCGCGGCGCCGCGGTATCCACCCGTGTCGTTGTGGCGCACATTATCATTATCATCTCTGCCCGTATCGCGCATGGCAGTCAAACTGCCCCGTGCCATCTTAATTAATTATCTGTAGTAAGAGACGGCCAATTTCTCGCCTATCTTCAGGTCCTTCTGCTCCCTGACCTTTTTGACGGCCTCCTCAAAGTGCCGCATCGTAACCCTGGCCTCGGTGCTCTTCTTCTCCACGTCCTTTACGTCGGGGTAGGCGTCGAGGAACTCGTGTATCACAAGCGAGACTGCCGTGTTTGCTATCGACGCGGTGTCGGCGCCGCTCATGCCGTCTGTCATCTCGGCAATCTTGTCAAAGTTGACGTGCTGCGGGTCTTCGGGGCTGTCTACGGTCGGGATCTTCTTGGCGTTTATGCGCAGTATGCTCTTGCGGCTCTCCTTGTCGGGCAGCGGAATCGATATTATCTTGTCGAACCTTCCGGGCCTCAGCAGGGCGGGGTCTATCATGTCGGCCCTGTTGGTGGCTGCCAGCACCACCACGCCGTGCATGTTCTCCATGCCGTCCAGCTCGGTGAGCAGCTGGGAGACGACGCGCTCCGTCACGGCCGTCTCGCCGCCGGCGCCCCTGATCGGCGCTATTGAGTCTATCTCGTCGAAGAACACCACGCACGGCGCCGACTGGCGCGCGCGCTTGAATATCTCGCGTATGCCGCGCTCGGACTCGCCGACCCACTTTGAGAGCAGCTCGGGCCCCCTGACCGACACAAAGTTGGCCTCGCTCTGGGTGGCGACGGCCTTTGCAAGCAGCGTCTTTCCGGTACCGCTGGGCCCGTGCAGCAGTATGCCGCGGGGCATGTTGTGCCCGAGCTTGTCGTACAGCCCGGGATACTTCATGGGCCACTCTACTGCCTCCTGCAGGTCCCTCTTTACGTCCTCCAGGCCGCCCACCTCCTCCCACTTTACGTCGGGGTTCTCTATGAAGACCTCGCGCATGCCGGAGGGCGTGACCTCTATGAGGGCCTTTGTAAAGTCCTCGTGGTTTACGACGAGCTTGTCAAGCGTCTCGGGCGGGATCTTCTCCTCCTCCAGGTTCAGTATGGGCAGCAGCCTCCTGAGGCACTTCATTGCGGCCTCCTTGCACAGGTACTCTAGGTCCGCGCCGACGTACCCGTGGCTTATCGCCGATATCTTGTCCGTGTTGACGTCGTCGTCAAGCGGCATGTTGCGGCTGTGTATCGCGAGTATGTCCTTGCGGCCCTTTTTGTCCGGCACCTTGATCTCGATCTCGCGGTCGAACCTGCCGGGCCTCCTCAGGGCCGGGTCTATCGCGTTGGGGCGGTTGGTGGCAGATATCACTATGACCTTGCCCCGGGCCTCGAGGCCGTCCATGAGGGAGAGCATCTGCGAGACGACCCTGCGCTCCACCTCCCCCGTGACCTCCTCGCGCTTTGGGGCGATCGAGTCTATCTCGTCTACGAATATGATGGACGGGGCCTTTTCCCTTGCCTCCTTGAATATCTCCCTGAGGCGGGCCTCGCTCTCTCCGTAAAACTTGCTCATTATCTCGGGCCCCGATATGCTGATAAAGTGGGCGTTGCTCTCGTTTGCGACGGCCTTTGCAAGTAGCGTCTTTCCGGTGCCCGGCGGGCCGTAAAGCAGGACGCCCTTTGGAGCCTCTATGCCGAGCTTTTCAAATATCTCGGGGTGCCTGAGCGGCAGTTCAATCATCTCCCTGACCTTTTTGATCTCGTCTGTAAGGCCGCCGATGTCCTCGTATGTGACCTGGGGCACGCCGCGGAGGGTCTCTCCCTTTTCTGCTATGGTGAATGTGGTCTTTTGCGTGATCAGTACAGCGTCGGACCCAGGCGTAACCGATATGACCTGGAACGTCAGCCTGCCGCCAAAGTACGGGACCATCACGTTGTCGCCCTTTATCAGCGGGACGCTCTCGAGCGCGTCGGCCAGATACCTCTCGTCGATGGGCGGTATCGACTCCAGCGGGGCCACCACCACCCTCTCGGCCGCGACGGCCTTTATCTTTTTGACCATGATGGTGTCGCCTATCGCGATGCCGGAGTTGTTGCGGCCCAAGCCGTCAATCCTTATGATCCCCTTGCCCTCGTCTGACGGGTAGAGCGGGAGGCACTTTGCAACCGTCCGGCGCTTTCCCTTTATCTCGATCACGTCGCCAGTCGAGGCGCCAAGCGTGTCCATCGAGTCGTAGTCTATCCTTGCGACGCCCCTTCCCACGTCCCTGGTGTATGCCTCCAAAACCTTGAGGGACAGCCCGCTCTGACTCATGTGTGGAATGACCCTGCCTACATTTTATACCTTTGTCAGAGTTCGTTAGTAACCGGTTAGGTTGAGCACAAGGTCAAAGCTCCTAAATCGTCAGATCTATATCGTACCCGGCACATACAGGCGTGATGTCAAACCCTTCCGAGGTCAAGCTGCTGCGGGACGAGCTTGCGCGGGTCATAGCGGAGGTCAAGAAGAGGGACGATGTCCTAGAGCAGAAGGACATCCAGATTGAGCAGCTGAGGATGCAGATTGAGCAGCTGAGGATGCAGGTTGAGCAGCTGAGCATACAGAACGGGCAGTTGAGGGAACGGCTGGACAAGGGGAGCGGGCGCATGACATACTACGAGAACCCGCACAGCCCGCCGTCCGCCAACTCGATACCCGCAAGGCAGAGAAAGAGGGCCTCGCGGAAGGATCCCGCAGACTACAAAAAGCCGGGGCAGAGGCCCGGACACAGGGGCGCCTCGCACAGCCGCAGGTCGTCGGCGACCATACACCACGCGCCCGCGGCGTGCGGCGGGTGCGGCGGCGTCAAACTGGAGGCCGGCCGCATCGCGGACATGAGGCAG
>JAJEHG010000064.1 GCA_022823825.1 Nitrosopumilaceae archaeon
TCCTCCTCCTCCTCCTCCTCCGCCGCCGCCGCTGCCGCCACCGCCGGACGCCCCGTGGCTCCGTATTATGGCAATCTGCACGGCGGCCGCATGCTTGCAGCGCGCCTCGTGCTTTACATAGTACGGGCACTCGCATCTGAGATCCTCTCCGTCGTACCGCACGTTGTACTGCATCGCGCCGTCTGGCTCGGACAGCACGAGCCATTCGTCCTTCCTGACGCGCACCACGCCGCCCGCGGCGTCCGCGATGCGCATGCCCTCGCGCTCTATGCCCTCCTGGGACTTTCTCCTCCTGGCCCCCTTCTGCTTCCTGCTCCCGCTGCCTCTCCTCTTCCTTACCATGCATATAGCTTACAAAATCAGTTTATAAGCTCGGCCGGCCACCATACCGTATGTCAAGATGGTCCAGGGACGCCACGGAGTTCACCGTGTCGGTGACACCCCAGCCCAAGAGCCGCAGCCACATCACGTCAATGCCAAAGCCGATTCTCGACATGTTCGGCTATCCGCACCGCATCACGTTCAGGATACGCGACGGCGGGCAGGTTACGGTGGAAAGGGCCGACGAGTAAAACGCCCGCAGATGACGGGACGGAGGGACCGCGCCTAGGAGAAGGCGTCACCCGATAATGCAGAGGAATCACAACTCACAAAACTTATAATCGCATCCAAGGCATCCAAGCAGGGTTTCATTGGCGGAGTTCAGGGAGGGGCTGACATTTGACGACGTCCTGCTGGTTCCCAAGTACTCTGACATAACAAGCAGGTCGCAGACGGACCTTACCACTAAACTTTCGCGCAACATAACGCTGAACATGCCGTTTGTGAGCGCCAACATGGACACCGTCACGGAGTCCGCGATGGCAGTCGCCATGTCCAGGGCCGGCGGGATAGGGATAATACACCGCTTCCTGTCCATATCGGACCAGACAGAGGAGGTGCTCAGGGCAAAGCGCTCAGGCAGCGTCATGATAGAGCACCCATACACCATATCGGCGGACAGGACGGTGCGGGACGCCCGCGAATACTCGGAGGACAAGCAGGTGTCCGGGCTGCTCGTCCTTGACAAGGACACGGGGAGGCTGGACGGCATCATCACGGGGCGCGACATCATCTTTGCGGACCCCGACGACAGGGTCCGCGACGTGATGACCAAGGACGTGGTGACGGCGGGCCCCGGGGTGGGGCTGGAGGAGGCAAAGAGGATACTGCACGACAGCCGCATAGAAAAGCTCCCCATACTGGACGAGAAGGGCAAGGTGTGCGGGCTTGTCACGTCCCGCGACATAATCAACACGTCGGACTATCCCAACATGTCAGTCGACGGCAAGGGCAGGCCCCTCGTGGGGGCGGCAGTCGGCGTAAAGGGCGACTTTATGGAGAGGGGGGAGTCCCTGCTGAACGCGGGCGCCGACGTCCTGGTGGTCGACATAGCGCACGGCCACAGCGAGAACGCGATGAACACTGTGCGCAACCTCAAGAAGGCGTTCCCCGACTGCGAGCTGATCGCGGGAAACGTGGCCACCGCGCAGGGCGCCCGGGACCTGATAGGGGCCGGCGTCGACGCCGTAAAGGTCGGGGTGGGCTCAGGCTCCATATGCATCACCAGGGTGATTACGGGATCCGGCGTGCCGCAGCTGACCGCGGTGATCGACTGCGCCAAGGTGGGCCGCGAAAACGACGTTCCGATAATATCAGACGGTGGCACCCGCACGTCAGGCGACGCCACCAAGGCGCTCGCGGCGGGGGCCTCCTCGGTGATGGTGGGCAGCATGCTGGGTGGAACCGACGAGTCACCGGGGACGGTCCTGACCAAGAACGGCAAGAGGTTCAAGGTGTACAGGGGCATGGCGTCGCTTGCCGCGTCCATAGGGCGCAAGTCAAAAGAGTCCGGGTACGTGTCGCTTGACGACGACCTCAACGACTACGTGGCGGAGGGGGTCGAGGCGATGGTGCCCTACAAGGGGGGCGTCACGGACATACTAAAGCAGCTTACGGGGGGCCTGCGCTCCGGGCTGAGCTACTGCGGGGCGCACACCATACCGCAGATGCAGCAGAACGCCGAGTTTGTCAAGATGTCAAGGGCCGGGTTCGCGGAGAGCAACCCGCACGACGTCTCGCTGATGTGACATGGGTGCGGGGGGGCGGCCGCGCAGGGCGGCTCCTGCCAATCTTTTTATCTTGAAGCGGCCTGATCACGCGCATGTGGTCAAAACTTACGGTCATCGGCGTGGTAGTCGGCAGCGCAATCATAGGGATAGGCGCCACGGCCCTCATCATGCACCTGGGCCCCATCACGGTTACGGAGGAATACACCGTCCTGCCAGGCGAGTCGGTGTCGTACCTGATACCGGCGCCCGAGCACACGTACCAGACGATGAACATAGCCGGCGACCGATTCAACGTCACGCTCTCAAGCCCCGGCGACGGGCTGCAGATTCCAAACGCAGAGTACCGCGAGTCCGCCGCGCTGGAGTGGACCCACGCGGCGTCCGGCGACACCACCATATACATCAAGAATACGGGCGGCAGCGGCCTGCTGATAAACCCGGTCATCGTGAGGAGCTCGGATCCCATATGGATCGCGTTCGACTTTATGGTGATCATATCCGGAATCATTATCATTGGGTTCAGCATGGGCTTTGCGGCCAGAAGGCCCAAGGGGTTCTGATCACGCGGCGGGCGGCCCCGCGGCGGACGGGTACGACCCGAGCACGCGCACAGACGAGTCGGCGCAGATCCTCTCCAGCATGCCCGCTATCCGGGGGTCCTCCGCGTGCCCCTCAAAGTCGACGTAAAAGTTGTACTCCCACGCGTTTCCGCGGGTGGGCCTCGACTCTATCTTTGTCATGTTGACGTCGTTCTCGTAAAAGTTCTTGATGACGCGGTAGAGCGAGCCCGGCTCGTGCTTTAGGGAGAGTATTATCGATGTCTTGTATGCGGTGTCGCCCTTACCGGGCGGCGCGGGCCGCGCCAGTCCCGACGTGTCCCGGCCCCTCGCGGCCAGTATCAGGAACCTCGTGTAGTTGCTAGAGTTGTCCGCGATGTCCTCCGCGATTACGGGCACCCCGTACAGCGCGGCCGCCTCCCTGCTTGCGATCCCGGCGGCCGCCCGGTCCTTTGCGTCCCTGACGTGCTTGATGCTGCCCGCAGTATCGTACGCGGGGATCGTCCTCATCTTGCGCCCCTCAAGGAACCTCCTGCACTGCCCCAGAGCCTGCGGGTGCGACCACACCTGCCTCACGTCGGATATCTGGCCGTATCCTATGAGGCAGTGCCTTATCCGGTGGCGTATCTCGCCCGCGGCCACGAGCGGGGTGGACGTGAGCAGGTCGTAGCTCTCGCCGACGCTTCCCTCTATCGAGTTCTCCACGGGCAGTATGGTATAGTCCGTGTCGCCGTCGACCGTGCTGTTCATCGCGCTTGCAAAGGAGGGGTGCGGCACGGTTTTCACCTCCCCATCCACCGCCACCCTTCCTGCAAAGAATGATACGGCCGCGGCCTCGCTGTATGCGCCCCGCTCGCCCTGGAACGAGACTTTGATTATGTCGCTGCTGCTGCTGCTGCCGTTATCGTTGTCAGCGTCGGTGTGGGACGTGGCGCGCTCACCCCGAGGCACTGCTGCTGCTGTTGCCGGCGGCGGCTGGCTCCAGGCTTACAAAGTCGCCGTTGTTGAGCCTGTTTGAGAGCTTGCGCTCGTCTATCCACGAACACTCCGTACATTTGATCACGTCCCGAAGCGGTACGACGGAGCCGCCGCACTTGCGGCACTTTGTGAACACGACGCCGAGCTCGGGCGCGCTCATCGTGCCGTGTATGGCGCCATTAAGGCTTCCGAGTATCTTCAGGGCGACCACGTCGGCCACGAGCGCCACGTTCTTTCGGCGTATGTTGCGCGTAGAGCATATGCACTCGACCTTTGAGGTCGTCGGCTTGCCGTTGATGTAGTCGATGCGGACTGCCATCATGGAGGACATCACGGCCGCTACCGTGCCTATTATGATGTCGCCCTTCCTGGGAACGGAGAACACCCTGGGGTGCCTGATGCTTGCCGTCCACGTCTCGCGGTCTATGATCTTTTCGCCGACCGTCGCGGCCCTTACCATGTCGCCGTCATCAAACGTGTTCGCGCCGGCCTCGTACTCCTCTATGGAGGCTATGCCGTCGCCTGGAAGCATCACCGATGCGCTCCCCGTCGTTGCTGATGCAGTCATGCGGGCGCTTGGGGCAGTATGATTATAATTGTTTGTCGGCGGGGTGGGGCGGCGGACCGGCCCCGGGCAGGCCTCAGAATCCATATAATCGGCATCCGTGCGAGACGAACCATGAGGGCCCTGGTATACGACAGGTACGCCGAAAACGACGACTTTGCGTCGATCCTGAGCGTCAGGGACGTCCCCGACCCGGAGCCGGGGCCCCGCGACGTGGTGTTCAAGGTGGAGGCGGCCGCCCTCAACTACGACGACATCTGGGGCATGAGGGGCAAGCCCCTGGCGGTGCCGCTGCCCCACATATCAGGCAGCGACGCGGCGGGCAGGGTGACTGCGGTGGGCCCCGACGTCAAGACCGTAAAGCCGGGGGACAGGATAGTCTCGCACGGGAACCTGTCGTGCCGCACCTGCAAAAGGTGCACGGCCGGCAGGGAGTACGACTGCAGAAGAAGGCGCATCTGGGGCTTTGAGACCGGCCCCCTGTGGGGCGGGTACTGCGAGTACTCGAGGCTGCCGGAGTCAAACGCGGTCCCGATACCGGACGGCGTCACGTACGACGACGCGGCAGCGGCCTCGATGACCCTCCTGACCTCGTGGCACATGCTGGTGGGCAGGGCTGCCGTGCGCCCGGGCCAGATAGTGCTGGTGATGGGCGGGGCCTCGGGGGTCGGAAGCTACGGCATACAGATCGCAAAGCTGTTCGGGTGCCGCGTCATTGCGACCGCGAGCGCCGAGAAGCTCGACAGGCTCCTGGAGCTGGGGGCCGACCACGCGGTGGACCACCGCAGGGAGGACTGGCACAGGGAGGTGCGCCGCATCGCGGGCGCCATGCCAAAGCAGAACGGGGAGCCGCCAGGAGTCGACGTGATATTCGAGCACGTCGGGGGCTCGCACTGGAAAAAGGAGCTCGGGCTGCTCAACTACGGGGGGACCATAGTCACCACGGGGGCCACCACCGGGTACGACGCGCCGACCGACCTGAGGCACATATTCTTCAAGGGGATAAGCATACTGGGCTCGACGCAGGGGACCAGGGCCGAGCTCGAGCAGGGGCTGTACTGGATGTCCAGAAAGAGGATACGCTCTATTGTGGACTCCGTGTTTCCGCTTAACGACGCGGCCAGCGCGCACCGGAGGATGCTAAGGGGCAGGGGGCTGTTTGGAAAGATTTTGATAAAGCCGCACATGAACCAGGCGGCGCGCCAGAGTTCGGCAGCTAGCTGACTTGTCGATGCGGCCCGCACCGCGTCGGTAGCGATTGTTGCTACTGCGTCACAGCCAGTGCGGGATCTGCATATAGTTCTCGTCGGCCTGCCCGCCGCGGATTATCCTGAGCAGCATCCTGGCCTGCGGGGTGGACAGGACGGGCCTGTCAAACTTGTTGTCCGTCGATATGCGGGGGCAGGCCACCTGCACGAACGCGTCCACCCCCCGTATGTTTGCCAGCCGCTCGTTTGTGATGTCGGTCATGGCAAACAGGTGCACCTTCCTGCCCTCTTCCTCCAGCTCCCTCTTGATCTTCAGCGCGAACGTCTTTGAGAGCTGCCCCTCCTTGAGGCCCACTATGACCCCGAACGTCCTGGCCTCGGCGGCCTTGTACACGGCAAGGGTCGCCCTGCGCCTCAGCTTCTGGGCAAACTCGGATATTTCGCGCACCTCGCCAAAGTACGGGTCGAGCACGTAGGTGGGCAGCCCGGTGGCAAGGGCGATTCCCGCCGCGTGAAAGTTGCTCTGCCCCAGAAACACGTGCGCGTCGGCGCCGCCGTCCGCGGCCGCCTCGCGGGCAGGATAGAACTCGCACCCGAACACCTGCCCGTCGCTGAGCTGCCCGGAGCCCCCGCCGATCACCACGCCGACGCCGCCCTCCTCGAGTATCTTCTTGACGCGGCCCAGCTGGTGCAGGTGCTGGCTGTCCGTCACGAGGGACGCGGTCATGCCCCGGAGCTTTTCGGCGCACTCGGAGGCGACCGCGTCAAACGACACGTCGTCGAACGCGTCTATCAGTATGGTGTTCTCGCTGCCCGGAATGGTCTCGGAGTTTATCGTATGTCCGATGTTAAAGTGAATCTCGGCGCCGAGCGTCCTTGCCCCGTTGGAGTTCAGGTCGCAGGTGCCCCACGTGGTGTCGGCGATGACGTACGCGGGTATGCCAAACTCCGCCGCTATGCGCTCCGCGGCGTCCTGCACCTGCGGCAGCATCCCGTCGGGGCCGTTAAGCGAGACTGACGCGGGGTGCTTGTCCCGTATTACGCTGAAGATCCTGTCAAGGTCTACGGTTATCATGCGGTATGCATCGCCCGTATTAATTTAAAGGAATGGAGCTGCTGCTGTCGTCGTCGTCGTCGTCGTCGCCACCGCAACAACCTAAATGATGCGCCTCCCCCAACTCTGGCGATGGGCTCGGATGTCACACTCAACGTGGGGTTTGACGACACGGACTCGCCGGCGGGGATGTGCACCACGTACCTTGCATACGTGATTGCAGGGTCGCTCCGGGAGGGGGGCGCGGCAGAGTTTCTTGACTATCCGAGGCTGGTCAGGTTCAACCCCAACGTACCGTGGAAGACGCGGGGAAACGGCGCGGTGTCCATGCGCGTCAGGACCGGCGATCCCGGGCGCGTCAAGGACGAGATACGCAGGACCGTGTTTGAGCACGCGGACGTCGCGCACGGCGCAAACCCCGGGCTGGTGTTCTGGGAGGGGGACGACGTACCGGAGCAGCTTGCCGGGTTCGGCCGCCTAGCGCTCTGGCAGCTCATAGGCAGGGCCGACGCCAGGCGCCTTGCTAGGGACAACGGCCTGGAGATCCACTACATGGGGAACGGCCAGGGGCTGGTCGGGGCCATAGGCGCCACCGGATACCGGTGGGACGACCACACCATGGAGCTGCTGGCGTACCGCCGCGCCGAGATGTGCGGGACCAGGCGCGTCGTGTCGCCTACAAGCGTGAAGAGCATGCAGGACCGCACGTCTCCCAGCACGTTCAACAGCTACGACGAGAGGAGAGGCCGGGTGCTGATCACGCCGCGCGGGCCGGACCCCGTGTTTTACGGGATACGCGGCGAGGATGCCGCCTCGCTTGTGGCCGCCTCGCGGATGATAAGGAGCGACGAGTCCCCGCTGGGGTACATGATCTTCCGGACGAACCAGGGGACGGGGGCGCACCTGCGCAACGAGCTGACGGAGGAGTATATGAAACCCTTTGCGTCCGGATGGATACGCGGCGCCGTAACTAGCAGTCCCATAGCGGAGCGCGGAGGTCACGTGTTCTTCGAGGTGGAGTCGGGGGGGCGGCGGCGGCAGCAACGGCAACGGAGAGTCAGGTGCGCCGTGTACAAGCCCACCAGGATGACGGGCGTGGCCCGCCGCCTCGTGGCCGGCGACGAGGTGCGCGTGGGAGGCGGCGTCCGGAAGGCCTCAAAGGGCCACCAGAGGGTACTCAACGCAGAGTACATTGAGGTCATATCGCTTGCCGACGACTCGTACCTCGCAAACCCCCCGTGCCTTACATGCGGCAAGAGGATGAAGTCAAAGGGGGTGGGCCAGGGGTTCGAGTGCGTGCGGTGCGAGGGCAGCCGCTCGGCGTCAAAGGTGAGGGTAGGAAAGAAGCGCGCGGTGAAGACCGGACTGTACGTCCCGGACGCGGGCGCCCAGCGCCACCTGACCAGGCCCGTGCAGAGGCTGGAGAGGCGAAACCGCGCGGAGGCGCCCGACCGCGGCCTCGAGTGG
This sequence comes from Nitrosopumilaceae archaeon, assembly GCA_022823825.1. Classification (GTDB taxonomy): domain Archaea; phylum Thermoproteota; class Nitrososphaeria; order Nitrososphaerales; family Nitrosopumilaceae; genus Nitrosopumilus. The sequence goes on from JAJEHG010000064.1 coordinate 7,941, forward strand.
CGCCATGTTTACGATAATAGCGGGGAGTAGACTTGAACTACTGATCTGCGGGTTATGAGCCCGCCGGGATGACCTAGCCCTCAAGTGTCTGACTTCCCCACCCCGCTAGAGAATGGAGGCGCCCGCGCCGTATATACGCCTTTCAATGAGGGCGCCCGCGGCCCGGAGTTTGTGCACATACTCGGGGTCCGCCCGCGGAACGTGCCCGGCTGCTGCAGCAGCAGTGCAGCAGATGCAACGGCGTCGCGCGGAGCCGCCCGCACCATGAACTGCACGGGGTTCAGGCAGCAGGCAGGCGGCCTGCCAGGCCTCCGCCGGCTTGATGCCCGCGGCAGGAACAAAAAACGCGGAGCCAGTCATTTGTGCCATTCTGACACAAGGTAGGGGGCAGCGGCAACCGACAAGTTAAAAGAGAATGACGCGTAACATACCACATGGCAAAGCAGGAGGTCAGGACCGTAAACGGCAAGAAATACCTTTACTATACGCACTACCAGAAGAGCGACAGGATCGTGGTGTACTGCGGCCCCGCCCACCGGACCGACGCAAAGCTAAAGGCCGCAAAGCTGGAGATGAAGCAGACGGCAAAGTCAGTCAAGGAGCTGCAGGCCAGGCGCAAGGAGCTAAGGGCGGACATAGCAAAACTCAGCGCCACTGCAAAGTCAGAGGGGGCCAAGAGGGGCGCAGGCGGCAGCGGCAGCGGCAGCGGCCGCCGGCGGGCAAAAAAGAGGCCCAGGGCCGCCAGACAGTAGCACACTCCCGCAGCTATGTCAGGGCCGCGGCCGGTGCGGGCACGCGCCCAACCAAGAGATAATTAGCAGGTTTGATCTGCAGCTGTAATGGACAAAAGGATCCAGATCGCGGCAGTTGCCGGGGCAATCGCGTTCTCCGTAATGGTGCTCTCGTCCCCGGCCGACCCGCTGCCGCTGCCGGATCCGGCCTCAATGTCGGGGCGGGAAGGCGGCGACGCGCTGTCAGTGCCGGCCGAGTCGTCAGTATCCATACTTGCAACGGGCCTCGAAAAGCCCCGCGCCATCGCCATATACGGGGACCGCGTGTTTGTGACCGAAAAGGCGGGCGCAGTCCGCGTCGTGCAGAACGGCACCCTCCTGGAGCAGCCGCTTGCCGCGTTCCGCGCGGCCGACACCTTCGACGGGGGCCTGCTTGGGATTGCCGCGCACCCCGACTTTGAGGAGAACCACTACCTGTACGTGTACCTCACGTACGTACGGCAGGACGGCGCGGGGGCGCCCGACGGCCCCGCCACGCTGTGGAACAAGGTGGTGCGCATCACAGAGGCCGACAGCAGGCTGGCCGACGCGGTGGACATAATCGACGGCATCCCCGGCTCAAAGTTCACAAACGGCGGCTTTGTAAAGTTCGGCCCCGACGGCAAGCTGTACGTCGGGACGGGCACCACGTCTGAAGCGTCCCACCTGCCGCGCGATGCCGGCTCGCTTGCCGGCAAGATACTGCGCATAAACGACGACGGCACCATACCGGAGGACAACCCGCTTGGCCCTGACTCGGCCGTGTACTCGTTGGGGCACCGCAACCCGCAGGGTATCACGTGGGACGGCAGCGGGGCCATGTACGTCGCAGAGCACGGGCCCGAGAAGAACGACGAGATCAACATAATCACCCCAGGCGCCGACTACGGGTGGCCCGACCGCGAGTGCTCCGGCGACGAAGACGGCGCGGGCGCGGCCGTCCTGTGCTACGACCCGAGCATAGAGCCGGGCGGAATCGCGTTTTACGACCACGACAGGCTGGGGCTGGACCAGCCGTTCGTGATGACGTCTCTGAGGGCGTCCAACCTGTACCAGATTGACTTTGAGGAGGGGCTGCCGTCCCAGCAGACCATACTGAGCGGCGCGGGGCGCATAAGGGATGTGGTGGTGCACCCGGAGGACGGCAGCGTGTACGTAATAACGTCAAACACGGACGGCAAGGGCTTTGCGGGCCCTGACGATGACAGGCTTATACATATCAAGAGGTGACGGCCTGCATGGGAAGAGAGGGGGAGGAGGGGAGCGCCGACTCACCGTCGTCATCAGCATCGTTGTCGTCGTCGTCATCTTCATCAACAACAACAGCATCGCCACCATCATCGGCCATACCAAGATTCTTTGAAAAGACGCGCGACGAGCGGCTGGGCGCGATATCCGACGCCGCCGGCCTCGGCGCCGGGGACGCCGAGACCCTGAGGGATGCGTCCGGCGGCCTCGCATTCGAGCAGGCCGACAACATGGTAGAGAACGCCATAGGCACGTTTGCCACGCCCCTGGGGGTCGCCACCAACTTTGTGGTAAACGGCAGGGACGTCCTGGTCCCGATGGTGATAGAGGAGCCCTCCGTGATCGCCGCCGCGTCAAAGGGCGCAAAGGCGGCCCGCGGCGGCGGAGGGTTTCGCGCAGCCGCGTCAGACGCGTACAGCATAGGCCAGATACAGCTCCTAGACGTGGCCGACGCGGACGCGGCCGCCCGCAGCATATCCGAGAGGTCGAAAGACATAATCGCGCTTGCAAACACAAAGAGCCCGACCCTCTCCAGGATGGGCCGCGGCGCAAAGGAGGTGTCGTGCCGTACAGTGGACGCGCCGTCGGGAAGAATGCTGGTTGCCGAGCTGCTGATAGACGTGGGGGACGCGATGGGCGCCAACGTTACAAACAGCATGTGCGAGGCAGTGGCGCCGCTCCTGGAGGACGTATGCGGCGGCGGCGCACGCGCCCTGCTGCGCATACTCTCAAACTACTCCACGCGCCGCACGGTCAGGGCCCAAGCCACGTTCCCGCAGGGCGTGGTGGGGGGCCCCGGTGTGGTAGGCGACATGATATCAGCCTTTGAGTTTGCAGACTGCGACGTGTACCGCGCCGTCACGCACAACAAGGGCGTGATGAACGGCATCATAGCAGTCGCAAACGCGACGGGCCAGGACGGCAGGGCGATAGAGGCGGCCGCCCACGCGTACGCGTGCCGGACGGGCAGGTACCGCTCGATCACGCAGTGGGACAGGAACGGTGCAGGCGACCTGGTCGGCACGATAGAGCTGCCCATGTCAGTCGGCGTGGTGGGCGGCGTGGTCAACATACACCCCGTCGCAAGGGCGTGCATGCGCATACTGGGGGCGGGGTCGGCCGGCGAGCTTGCCTGCATAATGGCGTCGGCGGGGCTGGCCCAGAACTATGCGGCAATGCGGGCGCTTGCCACCGACGGCATACAAAAGGGGCACATGCGGCTGCACGCAAGGAACCTGGCAGTCGCCGCAGGGGCCGGTCCGGACGAGGTGGACGGGGTGGTCCGCAGGATGGTGTCTAAAGGCGCGGTCTCGGTGCAGGGGGCAAGGGACGCGCTCGGCTTGGAGCGACAGACCCAGGAGTGATAGGGCGGCGGCGGCGGCGGTTTCTGCCGCCCGCGCCGCTGCGGTGCAAGCTACTAGATTATAAGCGCCCGCATGGAACACCACGCATGGCGCCAAAAAAGGCCGCGCAGGTGCGCTTTGCGATTCCAAAGGGCTCGCTTGAGGCGGCCACGTTCAAGCTGCTTGAGAGGGCCTGGACCAAGGTCAACCGCAAGGACCGCACGTACCGCGTCTACCTTGACGACCCCGGCATCATAGTCAAGATGCTCAGGCCCCAGGAGATTCCAAACATGGTGGCCGAGGGGCTCTACGACGTGGGCATAACCGGCCGCGACTGGGTGGGGGAGACAGACTCGGACGTGGACCCTGTGCTCGACCTCGAGTACGGCCGGATCAGGCTCGTGGTGGCATTTCCAGACAGGTACCGCTACGCGACGCTCGACGCCATGGTGGCAGACTATGCCAAAAAGAAGAGGACGCTGCGCATATCCTCCGAGTACCTCACCACCGCGTCGGAGTTCATCAGGAGGCTCCCCTCGTACAAAAAGCACTACGGCTCAAAGAAACCGCTTATAGTCACCCCGTGGGTCCGGCTAGGATCCAACCACATGGTGCAGATACACCTGTCGTTCGGGGCGACGGAGGCAAAGCCGCCGGAGGAGGTGGACTGCATAATCGACGTGACCGAGACGGGGACGACCCTGCGCCAGAACAAGCTAAAGATCGCCGACGAGATACTGACGTCGTCGGCGCACCTGATTGCAAACAGGGACTCGCTTGCCGACGCGGCAAAGCGGGAAAAGATATACGACATCATCACGCTCCTGCGGGGGGCGGTGCACGGCGTAAAGTACCTGCACCTGTACCTCAACGTCGAGGAGAAGAACCTGGAGAGGCTGCTCAGGGAGATGCCGTCGCTCAAAAAGCCGACTGTCAGCAGCCTGAGCGAGCCGGGATGGTTCGGCGTCAACACCATAATACCAAAAGAAGAGTTCCACAGGCTGATACCGGCCCTCAGAAGGATGGCGCAGGGGCTGGTGGTCCACGAGCCGCGCCAGATACTGGAGCTCGAAGAGATAAAGCGCGATGAGGAGAATTGATCCGCGTCATCACACAACGAAAGGGGGCGGGCCCGGAAGGGTTTGCGGCCCGGCTCGTGCGGGACGCGCAGGGGCGCCGCGCGGGGCCCGACCGCGCGCGGGTGCGCTCCATAGTAAGAGGCGTCCGGGAAGGCGGGGACGCGGCGCTCTACCGCTATGAGAAGAGGTTCGGCGGGCTTTCCGACGGCAGCGTGCCCCTCCGGCTCTCGGAGCCTGAGATCAAAGCCGCATACGGCATGGTATCCAAGCCGCAGCGTGCGGCTATAAGGGAGGCGGCCGCGCGGCTGGCCGCGCTGGAGAGGCGCACCATGAGAAAGCTAAAGGGGAGGATCGAGACGGTCCACGGGAGGCCCCCGGCCAGCGCCACGGTGTCGCGCAGGTTCGCCCCCATCGACAGCGTGGGGTGCTACATACCCGGCGGGCTTGCAAGGTACCCGTCCTCGGCGGTGATGTCCATAGTGCCCGCCGCCGTGGCGGGCGTGCCGAGGATAGTCGCCGTCTCGCCCGTGTCTCCCTGCCCCCCTCCTCTTGCCGCCTCCTCCGCTTCCGCTTCCGCTTCCGCCTCCTCCTCCACACCCCCGCACGGCGGCGCGCCCGCAGCCGGCCGCATGATCGACCCGCTTACGGTGGTGGCGGCCGACATGTGCGGGGCCACCGAGATATACCGCACGGGGGGCGCCCAGGCGGTGGCGGCCCTTGCATACGGCACGGAGTCCATCCCCCGCGTGGACAAGATAGTGGGCCCCGGCGGCGCGTACGTGACCGCCGCAAAGTCGCTGGTCTCGGCAGACGTGGGGATCGACATGCTGGCAGGGCCCACCGAGCTTGGCATACTGGCAGACGCGGACGCGCCGCCGCGGCTAGTCGCCCTGGACCTCGTGTCCCAGGCCGAGCACAGCGAGGATACGCAGTGCTACCTGATAACCGACTCCGCCATACTGGCGCGCCGCGTCAATGATATTTTGGACGATCTGGTGCCGGGCCTCGAGCGCGGCCCGCTGATATCAAAGAGCCTGTCTAGAAACGGGTTCATCGCAGTGGTGAGGAGCATGGAGGACGGGGCCGCAGTGGCCCGCGCGCTGGCGCCGGAGCACCTGGAGATAATGATGTCCAAGGGTGCGGCCCGGGCCGAGTCCTCCGTCACGTCGCCGGGGCTGGTGCTGGTCGGGCGCAACTCGCCGTCCGCTGCAAGCGACTACCTGCTTGGCTCAAACCACGTCCTGCCGACCAACCGGACCGGAACAGTGCGCGGCTCCCTCTCGGTGCTTGACTATCTCAAGGTGCACACCACCGTCAGGTCCACGAGGGGCGCGCTCCGCGGGATCGACGGCATGATGAGGGAGCTTGCGCACGCAGAGGGGCTTGTCAACCACTACGAGGCCGTGCGCGGCAGGCTAAAGGGTGCGGGGGCAAGGCGCCGGCGCGCATGACGGCGGCACGGGCGGCAGCAAGCGGCAGATGTGCAGAAACATCATAATAGAGCAAAAAGACGGGACGCCTATGGGAAGGCGCGCAACAGACTCGTCGTCGTCACCATCGTCGTCACCCAAGTCCCCCACCAGGCGCCCCCGCGCAAAACCCAAGACAAGGCTGCTTGCCGACCGGATTGACGCCATATCCAGGATAGGCGGCTACCAAAAGCCCGAGATGCTGCCCGGCGCGCTAAAGCTCGACTCCAACGAGAACTATACGGTCCCAAAGCAGTTCCAGACAGACGCAATAATCGCGGCCCGCAGGAACGCCGACGTGCGGGAGTATCCGCTTGGCGGGACCGAGCGGCTGGTGGCGGCCCTCTCAAGGTCCACCAAGATGCCGGCGTCCATGATTGCAGTCGGAAACGGGTCCGACCAGATACTGGACATGCTGCTTGCGCACGTGGCCGGCGGAGGGCGCAGCGGCCCCGCGGCGACGGCGGAGGGCGCGAAGAAGGGCGAAAAAACAGTGCGCATACTGACGTCCGATCCCACGTTCGGGTTCTTCGAGGACCGGTGCCGGCTGTACGGCATGCAGCTGGACGGGGTGCCGTTCTCAGACGACATGGCGCTTGACGCGTCGGAGTTTCTGGAGAGGGCGAAGGGGGCCGACGTCCTATACCTGGACTCCCCGAACAACCCGACCGGCTTCCAGTTTGCCAAGTCAGACCTGCAGGGGATAATATCCGGGTTCGACGGCCTGGTGATAATCGACGAGGCGTACGGCGAGTTTGGCAGGTACACGGTATCCGGCATGACAAGGGGGCACCCGAACCTGGCGGTGGTGCGCACGCTCTCAAAGTCGTTCGGCCTCGCCGGGCTGCGGCTGGGCTACATGATAGCCGACAGGCGCCTCACAGGCGCGTTTACGGACGTGGTGCAGTACCCGTACCCGCTCAGCACGATCTCAATCGAGGCGGGGCTGGAGGCGCTGCGGCGCCATGATCAGATACGCGAGGCGGCCAAGGTAGTAAAGTCCGAGCGCGCCCGCATCATAGAGGCCCTGAGGAAGTACGACGCCTTTGACGTGTTCGACTCTGACGCGAACTTTGTCCTGTTTGACGCAAAGGGCGCCTACAAGCGCGTGCATGCGGCCCTGGCCGAGCAGGGCATATCGGTGCGCCGCCTTGGGAGGGTCGCGGGGCGGCAGGGGTGCCTGCGCGTGACGGTCGGTACGCGCGAGATGAACTCCAGGTTCCTGATTGCGATCCGCGACCTGCTGGGGTGATTCGTTTGGCGGGGGATGGCGGCAACGGCGGCGGCAGCGGCGGCAGCACGACAGCCAAGACGGCACAGGCCGACTATGACATCATACGGGACATGACCCGGGACGCCGAATGCATCGTGTTTGACTGCGACGGGGTGCTGGTGGACGTGTCGGGCTCCTACCACCGCGCCATACAGCAGACTGTCACATACATGGTCGGCAGGATAGCCTCGGAGCTTGCCATCCCCGGCATGCCCGCGCGCCATACGGTGTCAAGGCGCACGGTAGAAAAATTCAAGAACACTGGACTCTTCAACGACGAGACAGACGTGTCGTGCGCCATAACGCTGGCGGCCGTAATGCCGCACCTGGCAGGAGGCTGCACGTACGAGTCGGCAATCGACGCGGCAATAGAGAACTCAAAACCCGACGGGATCGCCTCCGTCATTAGGAGCGTGCGGGACGATTCAAAAATGTCCCGCGCCGCGGATCTCCTGGAACACCCGTCGCCGGACAGGAAGGGGCTGACGTGCCGCGTCTTTGATGAAAAGTTCTACGGCTCGGAGATGTACGCGGAGCGCGGGGGCAGGCCGCTGCTCGGAGGCGAGAGCGGGCACATCAAGTGCGACGACGTCATTGTAACAGACGCGGCAATGGAGGCGCTGTCAGGCAGGTTCGGCAGGAGCATGGCGATGGTGACCGGCCGCGGGCTGCAGGCGGCCAGGCACGCGCTTGAGCCCGTCATGGGGTGGTTTGACCTCGGGAACTCTGCCTTTCTTGAGGACGAGCCGCGGGAGAACGCAAAGCCCAACCCAAAGAGACTTGACGACTGCATAAGGGGCATGGGCTGCAGAAGGGCCATATACGTGGGGGACTCCGCAGAGGACGCGGCAATGGCAAGGGACGCCGAGTCCGACGTTGTATTCTGCGGCATCACGGGGACGGGCGTTGATCCTGGTGAGCGCCGCAGGATCCTGGAGCGCGCGGCCGGGGCGGCGGGAAACCGGAGCTTTACGCTTGGCTCCGTGCTGGAGATTCCAAAGGCATTAAATCTAGAGGGGCACATACAGGTGTGATGCCTACTGCTGAGGGCGCCGACGGCGGCGGCGGCGCAACAATAGCAAAAAAAAGAAGCGCCACCGAGGAGCGCGCCACGGGGGAGACCCGCATATCCGCGTCAGTCAGCCTGGACGGGAACGGCGCCGCCTCGGTCAGCACCGGGCTCAGCTTCCTTGACCACCTGCTCGTATCCCTTGCAAAGCACTCCATGATCGACATGACCGTAAAAGCCGAGTCGCTTGACGGCATAAAGCACCACCTCGTAGAGGACACGGCCATAACGGTCGGCGCGGCGATAGACAAGGCACTCGGGGACAGGGCCGGCATAGCGCGCTTTGGGCACGCGTCGGTACCGCTTGACGAGTCGCTTGCCGAGTCCACCATAGATCTGGTGCGCCGCCCGTACGTGAGGGTGTCGCTTGCGCTAAAGCCGTCGGGCCAGAACCCCGCAATCGAGGACATGCCGCAGGAGGACGTCGAGCACTTTTTCCAGTCGCTGCTAGAGAACATGGCGGCCTGCATACACCTGGACGTCAGGTACGGCCAGAACGACCACCACAAGGCCGAGGCCGCCGTCAAGTCGCTGGCCGTCTCGCTCAGGGCCGCGCTGGCAATAGATACAAAACGGGCCGGAGGGGCGCCAAGCACGAAGGGTTCCATGTAGATGACGCGCGTCGCCATATTCGACTACGGGGCAGGCAACATATTCAGCCTGAAAAACTCGCTAGAGCGCGAGGGCGCAGCGGCGGACGTCATATGCGACTTTGCGGCGCGGCCCGGGGGGGATGGTGACGCCGCGGCAGACGCCGCCAAACACTACGACGGGCTGCTGCTTCCCGGAGTCGGGAACTTTGACCCCGCCATGAGGGCGGTCACCCGCGACTCGAAGAGCGGGTTTTCAGACTACGTGGGGCACGGCATGCCCGTCCTTGGGATATGCCTCGGGATGGAGATGTTCTTTTCGGGCAGCCAGGAGGGATCCGAGCCCGGGCTTGGCGTCATGTCCGGCGAGGTGGCCGCCCTGCCCGACACGATGAAGGTGCCGCACATGGGGTGGAACAGCCTCCAGATAAGGAGGAGGGGCCGCCTGCTGGAGGGCGTGGAGGACGGCGCGTGGGTGTACTTTGTGCACTCGTATATGGCCCAGCTGCCGGCGCCGCCCCCTCCGGGAGGGGGGGCAGGCGGCGACGTGGTAACCGCCGAGTCCTCGTACAACGACGTCGTAATACCGGCCGCCGTCGAGTACAGGAACTATATCGGGACGCAGTTCCACCCCGAAAAGTCGGGCCCCGTCGGGAGGCAGATGATTCGGAACTTTCTGGGGGTGTGCCGCAGGTAATGGCTAATGGGGCGGCGGCGCCAGGTGGAGAACGGCGCGCCATAAAGGTGATCCCGGCAGTCGACATCATGGGCGGCAAGGTGGTCAGGCTCTACAAGGGCGACCCTAACAAGAAGACCGTATACGGCGACGACCCGGCCGAGGCTGCGCGCCGGTGGGAGTCGGAGGGCGCCGACATGCTGCACGTGGTGGACCTGGACGCCACGCTGGGCTCCGGGCGCAACACCGACGCCGTGCGCGGCGTCGTGGACGCGGTCTCCATACCCGTGCAGGTGGCAGGCGGCCTGCGCACGGTGCGGGCCGCGGCGGAGGCGGCGGCTGCCGGCGCCGACAGGATAGTGGTCGGGACGCTTGCGTTCTCCGACAGGGAGTCGCTTGCCGCGCTGGTGCGGGAGCTGGGCCCGCACCGCGTGGTGGTCTCCGCGGACCACCTGGACGGCAGCATCGTAACGCGCGGGTGGCAGAGCAGCACGGGGCTTGACATGATCGAGTCCGTGGAATCGCTACACCGCGAGGTCGGGGTCACCGAGTACCTGCTGACAAGCGTGGGCCGGGACGGCACGCTACAGGGCCCCGACACGTCGTACATGGGCAGGGCCTGCCGGATATCCGACGGCATCAACATCATTGCAAGCGGCGGCATATCGCACGAGCGCGACGTTGCGGCCGTGAGGGACGCCGGGGCGTGGGGCGTCATACTGGGGCGCGCGCTGTACGACGGCAGGATAACCATACCGGCTGCCAAGAGGAGGGCGCAACACGGCGGCCCCTCAGCGGACGGAAAGGGCAGGGAGGGAGACCCGCAACGGCCCTGACAAAGCGCGTAATCCCGTGCCTTGACGTCAAGGACGGCAGGGTGGTAAAGGGGACCAGGTTCGTGGAGATCAGGGACGCGGGCGACCCGGTCGCGCTGGCCAGGCGGTACAGCGACGAGGGGGCCGACGAGCTCGTGTTCCTGGACATCACCGCGTCAGACGAGAGGCGCAAGACCATCCGGGAGCTGGTGCGCGGCGTGGCGTCGGTGATAGACATCCCGTTTACCGTCGGTGGCGGCGTCTCGACGATGGAGGACGCCCGCAACATACTGCTGAGCGGCGCAGACAAGGTCGGGATCAACACGGGCGCCATAAACAACCCGCCGATCATAACTGAGATGATGGGCTTGTTCGGGCGGCAGTGCGTCGTGGTCGCAATAGACGCGAAGAGAAACTATGCAGAGCCCGCGGACCGCGGTTCCGGTTCCGGTGGCGGAGGGGGGCCGCCGGTCATGCTGGAGGAGGAGGGCAGCGGCCGCCGGTTCTGGTTTGAGGTGCACACGTACGGGGGCAAGAAGGGCACCGGCGTGGACGCCATACGGTGGGCGCAAAGGGCCCAGAGGCTCGGCGCAGGCGAGATACTGCTGACCAGCATGGACAGGGACGGCACAAAGGACGGCTACGACCACGAGCTCACCAAACGCGTGGTGGACGCGGTCTCCATTCCCGTGATAGCGTCCGGCGGCTGCGGGCATCCCGACGACATGGCCGGCGTCTTTGAGGCAACCGACGTGGACGCGGCGCTGGCCGCCTCCATATTCCACTACCAAGAGTACGGCGTGTCCGGCGTAAAGCGGATCCTCAGGGACAGGGGCGTTCCTGTAAGGTTATAAGATGCGCACGCTGCGTGGGCGCAGTGGCCCAGATCGACATTGACGCAATCGACTTTGAAAAGGGCGGCGGGCTCGTACCCGTCATAGTCCAGGACGAGGACACGCGGGAGGTGCTGACCCTTGCATACGCAAACCGCGAGTCGTTGGGGCTTGCGGCCAGTACGGGCAGGTCGTGGTTCTACAGCCGCTCAAGGGACAGACTGTGGATGAAGGGCGAGGAGTCGGGAAACGTCCAGCAAATCAAAGAGATACTGGTGGACTGCGACTCTGACGCGATCATATACCTGGTCAAACCGGCGGGGCCCGCGTGCCACAAGGGGGAGCGCGCGTGCTTTCACAACAGGCTTGCAGGGCAGTAGCGGCCTAAGGGCGCGGGGGCGCATTGGATACCTACCAGTAGTCCCAGAGCCGCGCCCGGGCTATTGCCCCGAGTCGCCGGCCGGCGGACCCTGCAAGTCCACGATGTCCGTCTCGGCGCCGGGGGCGAACTCGTCGACCACCTCGAAGAATATCTCGTCGTTGTTTATCCCCTCAAACCATATCATCCACTGCCCCACCAGCTGGTCCTTTTCGTAGAGGCCCTTGATTGCAGTCGTGTCCGGCTTGAAGTAAAACTTTGCCATCTCGCGCTCCGACCCGTCGTACGCCTTTTCCAAAAAGATCTTGCCCTCCGGGCTTGCAACCCTGATTATCACCTGCTGGCCCGGGTTCAGCGTCCCTGCAAAGAACACGTCCTCGCCGAGCCTGTACGACTCCTTGTTGATTCCAAAGGCGCCCGCCGTGTTCCAGACCTCCTCCGGCTCGCCCTGCGGCTGCTGCGGGTTGTTCAGTATGAGGTTCTCAGCGTCAGATATGTGCTCATCAAAGTCTGACAGGCTGGACGCCAACATCATACCGGCGATTATTCCAACCGCAGCCAGCCCTATTATGATCTTGCCGATCATTACGGTACTACAATGGCGCCATCTTATAACCATTGAGTATGGGTTCTCCTAGCCTGTTGTACAAAAAGTCGTTCCCCCCCCCCCCTTCCGTGCACAACCCAAGCAGGACAGGCGGCTCGTCACCGGCACGCGGCGGACAGGCCAAAAGACGGGGACGGTTCAGGCGGCAGACGGCGCCGTCGGTGGCTTCCTTCTTTTTCTCTCCTCCCCCCCCCCCTTTCCCCATCTTTCCAAGATTCGCAAGCATGGGCCGCGGCGACAGGACCGGGGCGCCGCGGCGCCGTGCGGCGCGCGCACAACCGGCAGCGAGATCTCAGGCGGGGCCGCGCACGCGCCAGAATCCGCCCGCGCCGCAGCTGTTTGATGTTTGTACCAAAATCCGACCGCTAAACCCTTAAATAGAAATCTGAAACCACGTGATTCAATTACTGATGAGGGGCATGCTTGGAATATCGTTGGTACTGATAGCGGTAGCGGCGGCAGTGGCGATCATACCGGCTGCCGGCGTCGCGCTTGCGGCCGGCGACGAGCCCGGCGAGTACATAGACCGCCGCGTGCTCATCTGGAACCTGTTCTTTAGGATGATGACAGTCGCGTTTACGGTCGGGGCGGTCGTATCCGGCACTATAATCTGGCAGGTGTGGCGCTTCCGGGAGTCGCACCCCAAGGCAAAGCCTACTCCGTACGAGGGGACTGACTGGTAGATGGCCGGACATCACTCAAACTGGCCCGAGTGGATATACATCGGGATCGTGGTGGCGCTCATGACGTGGGTCGGGGCCGAGGCCTGGGAGGTAGAGCGCCTCATCGAGCACGTCCCGGCAGACGCCGAGATCATAAAGGTGACTGGGCAGCAGTGGTTCTGGACCTTTGAGCACGAGGACGGCACAAAGGAGATAGGCGAGCTGCACCTGGAGGCGGGCAAGGCCTACAAGTTCGAGGTGGTGGCCACTGACGTCATACACTCGTTTAACATACACGACTACGTGGTGCTGATAGACGCGGTTCCCGGCAGGGTGAACACGGTATGGTTTGCGCCCGACGAGCCGGGCGTGCACGACATACAGTGCCGCGAGTACTGCGGGCTGATACACTACAACATGCGCGGCACGCTGTACGTGGAGGAGCCGTCGTCCTGACGCGGAGGATATGGTGGGGTTGAGACGGACATGGACATGACAATTACGATTATACGGGCCCCGGGTTCGGGCGATGCCACCGATTATAATGTGGCGGGAGGTGCACACACGTCATGGTCCTAGAGCTGCAAAAGCCGCGCCCCATATGGCAGATAATGTTCTCTACCCACCACACGGACGTGGGGCTCCTGTACCTCATAACGTCCCTGGGGTTCCTGTTCCTGGGCGGCGCGCTGGCGCTTGCAATCAGGGCCGAGCTGTTCCTGCCCGGAGCCCAGATCATAGGCGACGCGATGACGTTCAACCGCATATTCACCGTCCACGGCACCACGCTGATCTTCCTGTTCATCATACCGTTTGCGTCGGCAGTCGGCAACTACTTTGTCCCGATAATGGTGAGGTACAAGGACATGGCGTACCCAAAGCTCAACGCCATAGCGTTCTGGATGATACCACCCTCCGGCGCCCTGATATGGCTCGGCTTTGCAGACTTTACGTGGTACGCGACGCCCCCCTATTCGATAATCAGCGCCCCGGGGCCGGCAGCCGACATGTGGATATTCGGACTCAAGATCCTGGGCGTCTCCTCCGTGCTGGGCGCGATAAACTTTGTCGTCACCATACTAAAGTGCAAGCACCCGGACATGTCAATCGGGCAGGTCCCGCTGCTGGCGTGGTCCTTCCTCTCCTCGTCTCTCATCATACTGGTCGCAATCCCGACCTTTGCGGCAGCTCTGCTGATGCTGCTCACCGACCGCCTCGGCGTGAGCGGATTCTTCAACCCCGCGCTCGGCGGCGACCCGATAGCGTACGCGCACCTGTTCTGGTTCACGTTCCACCCCGAGGTGTACGTGCTGGTGATACCTGCGATCGGGATGATGTACGAGATAATACCGAGGTTCTCCAGGAGGCCGATCTACAGCTACGGCTCCGGCGTGTTCGCGTTCGTCCTGCTGTCGATAGTAGGGTTCTCCTCGTGGGCCCACCACATGTACGCGACGGGCATGTCGTTTACCGAAAAGACCGTGTTCATGGTCGGCACGCTGGCGGCGGTCCCGGCGTCTGCGATGCACGTGTTCAACTTTATCGCTACCATGTGGAACGGCCGCATCAGGTTCTCCACCCCCATGATGTGGGCGGTGGGCGGAATCGCGCTCTTCTTCTCGGCGGGCGCCGGCGGCGTCGTTAATAGCGCAATGCCGCTTGACTTTACCACGCACGACACCTACTGGGTTGTGGGGCACTTCCACCTCTTCGTGATGGGGACCATAGCGTTCGGGTCCATCGGGTACCTCTACTACATGTTCCCGTACGTGACGGGGCGCATGTACAACGAGACCATGGGCAAGATACACTTTGTAATGTCGTTTATCGGCACCGTTTTGGTGTTCTTTACGCAGCACGTGCTCGGGCTGTACGGCATGCCCCGGCGCATATTCGACTACCCGCCCATACCGGAGTGGATCGCGATGAACCAGATCGCGTCGATAGGGGCGATGATAATCGGGGTCAGCATGGTCATATTCTTGGCAAACATGATACACAGCTCCGCAAAGGGCGAGCCGGCAAACACGGACGACCCGTTCGGCGTGGGCGGCAGGTACTATTACCCGTTTGAGGCGAAGAACCCCTCGCATTGAGTATGGTGATGACAGATGGGGTATGGAAGTAGCAGCAGCGGCGACAACAGGGGGGGCGGGACGCAGCATCAGGTGTACAGGACCTCGCCTGCAAGGACGGGCAAGATGATGGCCATAATGCTGGGCATATGCATAGTCGGCGGCGCCATCTTCTTCGGGATGTGGGACTACTGGATATCCGAGCCGGCCCCGATCGTGGCAATAATGGCGGCCTCCACCGCGGCGCCCGCCGCGGAGCAGGCGGAGCAGACGGGCCAGACCATAACCTCGGATTTGGTCTTCATAGAGAGCGACGACTTTATCACCATGGCCTTCAACGCGCTGCCCGGCGAGGAGGGCAACAACCCGACGATAAACATGAACGTGGGCGACAAGGTTGTGTTTAACGTGGCAAGCGATGGCATCTCGCTGCACGCGTTTGGCGTCACGCAGGAGGAGGAGGGCACCGCGGGCATCATACCCGGCACCGAGATCGGCAGCCCCAACAGCCCGATGCTGAAGGGTGACAGCGGCACCTCCGAGTTCGTGGCAGGCGAGGAGGGCACCTACTATTACATATGTACCGTCCCAGGGCACAGGGCCCAGGGCATGGAGGGCACCATTGTGGTGGGCCCCGCTCCCGAGTCCGAGGGTGGCAGTGGTGGTGGAGGAGGCGAGGCGGCCCCCCCGACCGGCGTGTCGCACGAGTTTGATTTTGACTTTGTAGAATCCGACGACTTTAGGACGTTCGGGTTCAACGGGCTCGAGGGCGAGGAGGGGGCAAACCCCGACATTGTGGTCAACTCCGGCGACGAGATTACCGTCACCACGGTCAACGTTGGAGTCTCGTTCCACTCCTTCGGGGTGGTGGCAGACCCCACCGACTTTGCAAACGTGCTGTGGGAATCGGAGATTGGGTCCATGACAAGCCCGCTTAAGAACGGCGAGAGCGGCTCCGTCACGTTCACTGCCGGGGCGCCGGGCAAGTATTACTACATCTGCACCGTCCCAGGCCACGCCCTGCAGGGGATGCAGGGAACCCTGATCGTCGAGTAGCCTTGGCTGCCATAAAGTACCTTGCACTATCCAGCATGATCGTGCTGTACTCGCTCATGTTCCTTGGCGGGTACATATCCGCCGCGGGTTTGGGGCTCACGTGCCCGGAGTGGCCGCTGTGCCCGGACGGCATAATGCCCTCCGAAGAGTACCTGATAGAGTGGATACACAGGCTGGCCGCCGCTACCACGGGCGCGCTAGTGGTCGCCACCATGATCGCGAGCTTTCTGCACAAAAGGGCCGACGCCAAGATCAGGGTCACAAGCTCGCTTGCGACCGTCTTTGTCATCGTGCAGATCACGCTCGGGGCGCTCGTCATAGACCTAAAGCTGCACGCAGTCCTGGTCGCGATACACCTGGGGATAGGGATACTGCTGTTTGCAATGGTGCTGATGACGACGCTGTTCGCGTTCCGCATACCGTCGTCTGCAAAGGCCGTGGCGCACGGCCGCGGCGGCGGCAACGACGGTGACAGCAGCAGAAACAATAGTGACGGCAACAGCGGCGCCAGCCGCGGCGGCCGCGGACGTCGCCGGAACCCCGATAGCGCCGAAATGATTCAGGATGCCGCAACGGCCGCGGACGTCGCGCACTGACCAGGCCGCGGCGAAGGAGCGCCGCCTGCAGCGCACCAGATTACCGGTCAAACGGTGGATTCCTGCTGTCTGTAGCGCCGTCTCCCCCCTCCCGACGACTCCATCGCCGCCGCATCTTTGGAAGGTAGACGTACGCCATCACGCCTGCAAAGCAGAACGCCCCGACGGTAATTGAGATGATAAAGATGTACCCAAACGGGCTCTGCGTGCCCATGTTGAACGTATACGTAGTGACCCCGGGCTTGTCCACCATGTCATAGAGGTCCACCTTTACGATGTGGTTTCCCTGGTACCGCCACGTGTGCCCAAAGTCCCAGTGCCCCCCCTCAATGGCCGTGGGCGGGACCGCGTCCACCTGCTGCCCGTTGTAAAAGAACCGGATCCCCATCGTAAACCTGTCGACCTCCTCAAAGTCCGTGTCGGTCACCCTGACCAGAAACATCGACTGCTCGTCGATCTGGGGAAACTCGGGGGCCGTCGCAACCTGCACCCTGTACCCCGCCATAAACTCCTCGGCCGAGTTGAACATGGAGTGCCCCGACGCCTCCTGCGCGCCCGGCACCAAGGCGCACGCCGCGCACAGCAGCGCGATCGCGGCCACTCCCCGGACGCGGGCGGATCCCGGGGCCTTCCCCCGCTTTCCCGCCGGTTTTGTCATCATACTCTGGGATCGTCTTCAAAAGCTTTAAATCCTTATTGGCAAGAGTCGGATCGTTGACACTTGTCACAAAGTCCACCGAGATAAAGGTGCCAGTAGATAGCGTCTTTACCTATTTTGCGCGGCCCGAGCACGTCTCGGATCAGATGAAGAGCGAGACGGTGGGCATGACCGTAATCCCCATGGACATCAAGGAGGGGATGGGGGTCGGAACCACGTTTCGTATAATAGGCGACTTTGGAGGCAAGCGGCTGGAATGGGACTGCGAGACCACCGAGTTTGTGCGCAACAAGAGGATATCCGCAGAGCAGACTGAGGGCCCGTTCAAGAAATGGGCCATCACAAACGAGTTTGAGGAGCTGGGGGCCAACCTGACCAGGGTTACCATGTCAGTGGACTATGAGATGCCCTTTGGCCCGCTGGGAGCCATCCTAAACAAGGCAAAGTTTGCAAAGTCCGCCGAGAGGGGCATGGAGACGGCCCTGTACAGCGTCCGCGGACTCTTGGAGGGCAACGGCTCGATTCCCGTATACATCACGCTTGATGCGTACCAAAAGCTGCTCGAGGAGAAGAAAAAGATGAACGACGTGCCGGTCTCCACCGCGCTGACGGCCATCATACAAAAGTACAACCAGATAGAGCAGAAAGAGCTTGCCGTCACAGGATAGGCAGCGCCGTGCCTTTGCAGCTTCCAAGCCTTGAATATCCACAGCCCGCCTGCAACATATGTCCCGCTGCAGGGGCCCCGCGCCCCGGCGGATCTGAAGATTATAATAGTAATTTTGCGCCGGTTGTAACGGTGGGTCTATGGCGCAGCCAGGTAGCGCTCAGGACTCTTAATCCTGCTGTCGTGGGTTCGAATCCCTCTAGACCCGCTGTTTCTGATCATATTCGAGGAAACGGCTTTGGGGTTATACCATATGCAACGGGCGCCGGGATCTCCATGTGGGATGAATGCGGCGGGGTCAGCCCGACGTTGCGGTCCGAAGTTACAGAGCCTCTGCATACGCGCGAGGTCCTGCCGCATGGCTAATATGAATATATTACAGTCCGGCGCCAGCGGCCTTAAATCGGGACTGGAGATCTTGGAGGAGAAGTTGGGGGGATCTTCTAGGAGTCTGTTGGAATCAGACGAGAATGTTGCAAGGTGGCACGCAAACCTTGCGCGCTCAAGCCAGCTCACCGCCGACTCGCGCATAAGACGGCTCAACATGTTCTACAAGAACACCGGGATAACCCCCGCCGAGATGGTCGCGACGGGAAAGGAAAACAGCATGATGGCCGAGGATATGATACTAGATTATGTGACGTGGATGGAGGCGCAAAAGTACGCGCCGGGATACATAGAGGACGTCGTCAAGGCGCTCAAGTCGTGGCTGTCGTACAACTATGTCGACATACGGCGCAAGATAAAGGTGGCAAACGCCAGGATTCCCGTGACGCTGGAGGACGAGCAGGTACCCACCTCGGCGCAGCTCGAGTCGATCATGAACACCGCGGATTCGCGCACGCGCGCCTGCATGTCCCTGATGGCCTTTGCTGGGGTGCGGCCGCAGGTGATAGGCAGTCACGACGGGACCGACGGGTTGCGTGTCTCGGACGTGGAGGGACTGCACTTGGACGGTGACGGAGGGGGCTTGGTCTCGCTTGAAAGAACGCCGGCAATGGTTACAATAAGGCCGCAGATAAGCAAGGCAGGACACAGATACTTTACGTTCCTCACGTCCCAGGGATGCTCGTACCTCCTCGGATACCTGCGCGGCCGCGTAACCGCGGGTGAGGAGATAGGACCAGACTCGCCCCTGATATGCAGGAAGAGGACTGCGGGCCGGCGGGCAACCGGCGGGCAGGAGTTCATAACCACAAAGGCCGTGACATTCCCGATAAGGGCCGCAATCAGGAGCGCCATCAAGGCAAGGCCCTACGTGCTCCGCGCGTACTTTGACACGCAGCTCCTCATGGCCGAGAGCAGCGGATGCATGACGCACGCGTACAGGCAGTTTTTCATGGGACACACGGGCGACATGGAGGCCAGGTATACTACCAACAAGGGAAGGCTGACCGAGCAGATGATCGAGGACATGCGGGGCGCCTTTGCAAGGAGCGAGCCGTTTCTGAGCGCGGGCAGCGGGGATGACACAAAGCACAGAAGGGAGATGTTCCTGCAGTCGCTACGGCAGCAGGCCAGGGCGTACGGGATAGACCCGTCCAGCATAAGGATGCAGACGGGGGACGATGACGGCGGGGTGACAACCGCGCCGGATCCGGGTACCGTCTCCGAACCGGCGCCGGCCGTCACGGTGCTGGAAAGCGCGGAACTGCCGCAGGACGGCCCGCGCGGGGCGCCGCCATACCAGACAAGGATGATCTCGCGTGAGGAGCTGCTGTCAAGCGTCGCATACGGGTGGGATCTGGTAAAGGACATGCCAGACGGAAAATTCCTGATCAGGCGCAGGGCCGTGCATGCATGACGGCTCGTTGTGGAGGCACCTGTCGCGGATAATAAACATGACATCGACAATCTGGTGCGATGCCACAAATGATTTCTATCACTACAAGGCCTTTAATCCGTGGGAGAACGTAAAGCCGGCGCTAGGCATGCAATGATTTCATACCTGCCCTTGGGAATCGGAGGCGCGGTGGCCGTTGCGGCCTTGGCACTGATGCTCACGCCTACGGAGTGTTTTGTGATGCAGAACTATCCGCCTGAGATACCTTCGGCGTTACCTCTTCCTCCCGAGCTTGACGTTCTGCGTCTAACCTTTGATAGTGAAGGCAACATTTTGTTCGCGAAGAAGGTCTTCTCAAATCTTGAGGGGAACGAGGTGATCGTAGTCGATGATCCGCCGGACAGCGCGCTTGACGCCTTATTGTTCTGGGTTAACGAGGGCGGGATCACCGTCTCCCCTGACGTCTGGTACAGATCGTACCACGTGGAGTGCACCGACCCCGTGAGTCGTGGCGTATATCAGATGTTTCCGTCCATGTTTCCAAACAGCGTGTACGAGTCCGACATCCATACGCGCCGTAATGCCGGCACACGGTGATGTGGGTGAAGACGGACGGTAAGACGTTCGCTGCGCAACAGTTCGTCCCTTCTTGCGTGCCGCTAGTGGATTCCGGGGCTCTGGTACTTGACAAGACTGACACTTTCTGAATTACTTCACCAAACCGTTTAACGACTGCCGAAGCCGCCACTATGTCGTTTGGGGACGCTGCTGGATCGACTGGTACTTTCGTGTTGCATGCAAGGGTAGACGCCAAGAAAGGCCGGCTTAAAACAAAACGCGCGCGATTACGCGTGGTGACTTGTATGTGTCTTGAAGCAGGGGCGGCGGGTTCTTCCGGGCGCCACAGTGCGATGTATCTGGTCGGATCCGCGTACTGCAAGGACGCGCGGGGGGTATAAGTTGGCGGATCCTTCCGAGGTGCTGATTTTCCGGGACTATTCGGGCTGGGAGGAGCCCGCGCTGACCACCCCGTTCGGGTTCATGTCGCTGCGCAACCTGGCGGTGCTGGGCGTCTTCGGTATGGTGTCCGCCGCGCTCTACTGGGCCGTGGTGCCCGACAATGTGGAGATAACGCGGGACTGGGCATCCGTCTGCGCGGCCCTCCTGCCGCTCGGGGCGGGCGCGGTGTTAGGCACCATAAAGACGCCGTACGGGACGGCTGATGTCATACTGCTTTCCCTGCTGTCGCTGCTCGCTACACGCCTACGGGAAAGGACGGGCTGCGGCGGCCTGATGCGCAGGATGCGCAAGGGGCGGCGCGGGGCGGGGGGACACAGAAAGTCCAGGGTGCTGGGGTTCCCGCGGCGGCTTGACACGGACGCGGCGCAGAAGGCCGAGCGCGTCCTAGAGATTTCGTGCGCCGATCTGGAGGAGCTAAAGTCCATACGCGTCACCATACACGGCGGCGACGGCTCCGTGTTGGGCAACAGGCTCGTCAAGTGCTACCTGGACGACGAGCTGATAGACGCGCTGCGGACGTCCGCGGAGGGCGCGCTTGTGCTGCACGTCAGGCCCGAGCGCGAGGGCTACAGAACCCTTGCCATACGGGAGCATGCGGGCGGCGCGATCCTGTTGCGCAGGACGGTGTGGTTTGTGCGCCGCGCCGGGGCCGGGGCCGGGGCCGGCAACAACAGGTGACTGGAATGAGCATCTACAGGGTCAAGGTATACGGAAAGACGAGGGCCGAGCTTGAGGTCGCCGCGGACGGGACGATTATCTGCACCGGCGCCGGCGGTGGCGCGGCAAATCATTTTGAGGTGCCACTCCGGGATCTGATATTTGCAGAACAGGTGTCGCACGACACCGTACTGCTCAACTTTTTTCACAATGGCGACGCGGACTCGCTGGTGCAGGTTTCTATGACCTCTGACAACTGCACCTCCATGTTTGGAGAGATCATGTCTGCCGCGTCATCATCATCGTCATCATCGTCATCGTCACTGGCCGAACCTAAAGACCCTGCCGCTCTCGGTGACGATGGAGACCGTGCCGCCGTCAAGGGCCGAGACGATGCGGACTAGGCTGCCCGCGCGCAGCTCGTCGGCGGGCCCGTCCCTGTCCCTGATTGTGTACGCGTCGTCCCTGACGCCGTCCACGTACAGGTGCCTTATCCTGACGTCCTTTGCGCCGGCGTTTACTAGGTCTACCGTGGCAGGCTCGGCGTCCGTCACCTCCACCAGCCTGAGGTGCTCTGCTGCCTGCGCCTTGTACAGGTCGAGCCTGTCGCCGTACGACGCGATCCTGTCCCCGATGTCGTCCGTAGCGCCCTGGTACAGCGCCGCAAAAAAGACGCCGACCACGCCAAATATCAGGACATACTGTATAATCTGGTTCACGGCGTGGCCACCCCGCAGAGCGCGCTGCCCCCTCCCCCGCGGCCCACCACCCTTGCAGGCAGCAGGTGTGACCCGTCGCCCGCGTCAGTCACTACGAACTCCAGTACCGCGGTCTGGCCCGGCTCCCAGACCGAATGGGACGACGCGGCCGGCGCGTCGCCGTCACCCACCATGACATGGTACTCGCGCATCGGATGGTCGCCCGTGTTCCGGATGGTCGCCTGAACCCAGTACGCGCCGTCGGATATCTCGTGTGCGTCTATCCACGCGGTGCACCCGGCCTCCTGCAGCACGTCGTGCGATCCAGAGAACCACGCGGCAAGGGCGCCGGCGCCCACGACAGCCACCGAGACCAGCACCAGAACCTCGATCATCCCGGATGCCGCGCGCCGCCCCTGCTGTCGTCGCCGCGTCACTCCTGCACCGCCTTTGTGTTAAAGTACCGCTTCGCCTCGTCGCCGGTGGCCTCGAACCTGAGGTATACGGCGTTGTCGCTTGTCTGGAGCAGCCCCATCCCGGCCCGAAAATTAGTGACGCGCTCTATCTCCGCCCCGGTCAGCCCCAGGGCCGCGCCCATGGCGCGCGCGGCCGACTGCGACATCTGCATTATCATCTTCGTGTCGAACAGCTCGGTGAGCCGGGACTCGTCGTCGAGCGCGCGGTCCATGTCGGAGAACTGCTGCGTGGACACCGCGAATATCAGCGACCTCTTGCGGCCCTGCCGCGCCATCTCGCCTATCTTTCTTATGCTGTGGTTGATCTTGGTCATGCGCCACGCCTCGTCAAGCAGGACGAACTTCCACCGCTTGGCGGGCAGCTCGTTTACGCGCCTCCACGCGTACGCCAGCACCAGCAGTATCAGCAGCCCCTCGTACTCCTGCCCGTCAGTCCTCCTCAGCGACACCACCATTCTGTCCGAGAACCGGGGGCTGCCGCGAAAGACGCGGGAGACGCCGCCGCGGACCAGGTCGGCCAGATACCTTTTCGAGTCCTCGGAGCTCGCCTCGTACAGCCCGTCTATGGAATGCACCGTATCGCAGATGCTCCTCCACTCCCTCCTCGTCTGGTTTGGCGCGTTGGTCGCGGCCCCCAACAGGTCGGCCGCCTCCACCGCGGAGCCGAACATGGCAAACGGGTCCAGCCCGTACTCCTGTCCGGGCGCCATCTCCACCCTGTCAAGCCCGAAATATTCTGCATGCTCCGCGTACTCGCCCTGAGGGTCTATCACCATACACATGGTGTCAGGGCGCTTTTCGAGAAACCGCTTTAGCAGTATCTTGTTCGTAAACGACTTGCCGGAGCCCGTGGTCCCCGCGGTGAAGACGTTGTGGTTCTTGCGCAGGTTGACATCATATATGACGGGGCCCTGCGTGTCGAGGTTTCTGCCGAGCATGACGCCGTTTGGGACCTCGAGCATGTCCGATGACACGAACGGGTAGAGCACGTGCATGCTGTGTATGGCGCCCAGCCACGAGGCCCCGCCGCCCGAAACGATGTGCCTCTGCCTGCCAAGCGACGTCGTGACCCGGACGTTCATCGCGGACGTGTTGCGCTTGACCGTGCGGTGCAGCTCGCGGAGCTTTTTTCTGGACGCGGCAAACACGAACCCGTTGACCGTGAATGTAAACGCCGACGTGTTGCCGAGCTCAAGCTCCTGCTTGAGGGCGCGTATGTCCCGGAGCTTTTTCTGTATGTCTGCCCTGCCTGTGCGCACCCCGCTGTAGAGCAGCTCGCGGTTCTCCATCTTGCGCAGGGCGTCGTCGGGGCGGACCGGCGCCACGTGTATCTGGAGCCGGTGGAACGTGCCAAACACGTCGTGGACCCAGGCTGGAGGCAGGACCGCGGGAGCGCCGTATACGGTGTACGCCCTCCCGTACAGGGGCGAGCCGTTTATGACACACGCAAAGTCCCGGACCCCCTGCGCCGTGACCGCCGGCGCGTTGTGGGGCTCGTCTATGGTGTATGAAAAGTTCAGCCTCTCCAGTATGTCGTCAAGCGGCTCCGCCGAGTCAAGCATGACGCGCAGAACGTCCATCTTGGCGCCACTCGTCTGGTTCCCCTTCCCGACTGTTATGGGAACGCGCTCAAGGGTGATGACGGCCGCGCGCTCCAGCATCTTGAGCATCTCAAAGAACTCGGCGAGCCTGCGCCGCCTCTTTTCCTCCGGCAGTATGCGGAAGTTGGTCGGGGTTATCGAGTACGCGTGCCCGTATACCCGTTTGGGCGGCCCGCCGAAGAGCCGTTCTCGTATGATCTCCACGCGTACGGTGCGCCGTGCGGCTTTTAAGCGGATGTGTGAGGACAGCCCGCCAAGAACCCGGAATCTGCAAGTCCTAGCGGCGGCAGGTACGGTGGAACCGCTCAAGCTTGCCGTTAGTCCGGGATAGTACGGCGGGAGTTTATCAGGACGATGTCGTTCTCGAGTAGCTCCTCAAAAACCCGCGCATATATTTATATATTATAAGCTCATATTTAGGTGGGCCTAACTTTTGGGTTAACTGATGGGACAGGAGAACTTAAATAAATAATTGGAAAGATCTCAATTCTTTGAGTTTTCTTTTACAGAGATAGCCACGATGTTCATACTAATTTTATCAATTATGACGTCTTCACCGTCAACCCATATTACATACTCATCAAAATATGAATTGGGAAGGTTTTTCTCAGGTTTTTTAGGGGGTTATCAATTACTAACCGACCGTCTTCGTCTAGTTCAACATTAATGACTATTGCAGGGATTTTTTCATCCACTTTGACACTGAGTATGCCCCCACTTGAAAGTGAGAGTGCCATGTCAGTTAAAATTACACCTACTGATAACCATTTTTTGGAGAGGAGATTGGCCCGTGCATAGTCTCAGAAAGTTGAACAGTTACCAGTACCATGACTATAATGGCCACAACGAACGACGAAACCAAGAATATTTTTTTGATAGTCATATCAAAGAAATATATCAAGATGTTGCGTCATTTCCTGATTAACAATACCAGTCCTATGATCAGTGGCACTACGGTGAGTCCCAGTGAATATGTGAGCGATATTGCCGTTCCCAGCACATACTCCGGTTCTGTAGGCAACGGCGGGGGATAAAGCAACATCAGACCCGTACTCACGATACCATATGCTATAAGGGCATAGGAGATTTTTAATTTTTTAGAGGCCATATTAAAAAAAGGGGTGTTAGTTGAGGGATATGTCCGAGATTGTCGTTGACAGTGATGCGCTGTATGTTCCCGGCACTACGGTGCTCCTAGTATAGGTCTTGCAGTCACCAGCATCCTCGTGATTGACATCAAAATCCCTATCAAAGTTGAATTGGACCTGTCCTAGGGCATTTTTGGTGTTTCCGGAAGAGTTCATTTCAAAGTCAACACTGTCATGGTGCGTGTCGCTGTCAAGACATACTATGGACTCATATGTTATTTTACCGTGTATGGCAGTTATGAAGCCCCATGAGGATGTGCTTGTACCCTGATTCCAACCATGTGTTACTACAGGGAACGGTATGGTTGCAGGGCCTACTCCAAACACAGGTACAGTCAGTATGGATGTTCGCTTCAAAGCTAGATCTGTCTGATGCACATGGTGAAGTGTTGAATCGTCACCGTCTGCGCTGGCATTACTAGTCTGTGGTTTCTCCATCTCGGATTTTGCAGCAATTACACGATCCTTCCAGTATTTAGGGTTAGCATCGAACCTGTCTTTGGTAGTAACACCATATTCCTCAAGTTCGAAATACGATGTCATCAGTTTCGTTTCGAGTTCCTGAACTATCTCATCTGGTTTGTCTTGTTCCTGTGCTATGTTGAGCTGTTGTTCTATCTCTGCAATGTCATTCACCTTATCGAATATGAATGCCTCATATCCGGTAAGCGTGGCAACAAAAGTCCTCAGTTTTTCAATATTCTGTGCCTTCTCCGTATCTGTCTGTCCATCCAGAACGTTAGTCAGTACCCACTGCTCGTATGCGGTCAGATTGTCCAAGTCATTTTTGTCTTGATTTGCTTCCACCGTCTGTATCACTGAAAACACAGCTACTGCGATCAGCGATGCAAACAGTATAGTTGTCGCATTTCTAGTCATTATAACACTCGACATTCGTCTAGGATATAAATGGATATAATGGAGGTACTGTATGCACTCAGGTCTACGCCTGTGAATTTGTAAAATACTGAGAAATAGGAACGAATC
The DNA here is from genome assembly GCA_022823825.1 of Nitrosopumilaceae archaeon. Taxonomy (GTDB): domain Archaea; phylum Thermoproteota; class Nitrososphaeria; order Nitrososphaerales; family Nitrosopumilaceae; genus Nitrosopumilus. Next base: position 34,176 of record JAJEHG010000064.1, read on the forward strand.
CTTCAAGGGACCTGAGTGCATACGTGGTACTAGTACAAATTCGCGATACAGTCACGCTTGTGACTCTGAATTAGGTATCAACTCGCACGTTGTGCTAGATATGTGCGTGAGGTGATGCCCCATTATCGGAACAAAACGGGGCAACACGTAACAACAGTGAGAATTCGCGTAACGTGAATTTAAGATGTTCAGAGTCGCGCTCTTGTAGCAGGCAGTCGTTTGGGGAGGGGAGGAGGTATGCGTAACTGTTTCCATTCGAGTGTTTTCAATCTGATGGAATTCGCACCAAAAAAAACCAGCTTGTTCAGATTTTGCAGCTTTTCTGACCTGCCGATCCCCCCCAGGGACTAGTGAGAGGCTAGACAAGCATCGGGGGCAGTATCAGTAGCAGGATCATTGCTACCAGCAGAAACGGCACCACGGGGGCGGTCGCCCCCGAGCAGGGCCCTGCGCCTGACGTCCATATACGAGTTTGCCACCAGCACGCCCAGCACCATGAGCAGCCGGATCAGCTCAGTATCCATGTAAGAGTACGCGGCGTATCTCCTCCCCCGTGTCGTCGACCCACCTGCCTATTTCCGAGAGCTCTGCGCGCATGGCGCCCAGCCGGGACATGTCGCATGTAACCCTCCGGGGGCGCGACCTCGGGATCAGCCCGCGGCCGCGCAGGCGGGACAGCGCGTGCTGTATGCGCCCCGGGTAGATGGGCCAGTCCTCAAAAAAGTACTGGACGGTCTTGAGGGGTATTGTAACCGTGCGCGCCGGGCTCCCGCCTGCCCCTCCCCCTCCTCTCGCGCCCTCCATGCTGCGCGCTACATCGTACACCTTTGCCAGCACGCACATCTCAAGGAACGATATGCCCAGCCCGGACGCCGTGGCCGACCAGCGGCCCACCCGCGTGACCGCGGGCGTGCCGTCCCCCGAATACCGTATCAGGCCCGCGTTTTCCATGCGCCTCATGTCGTCCGGCCCCATGCGGCCGACCCGCGTGCGGCGGCGCACGGCCGCGTGCATGTGGGCTATGCGCCTCGGGCCCACGGGCCACGGCATGCCGCCCCGCATCATCCCCAGCTTGACGGCCCTCGTAGAGTGCGAGCGCATGGACAGCCCGCGTATGACTGACGCGGCGTCGCGGCCGTCGGACTGCGGCATCAGGCCCTCCTCCTCCTTCTCCTGTAGAACACGACCCCGCGCGTATCGCGGTGCTTTTGCGCAAATTCCGCAAGGTTCGCGGCGGCGTCAAACTGCATCATCTCCACGTCCGAGCCGTCCTCCTTGCCACCCGAGAGCCCCAGCCACCGGCCCGCCTCACTCGGGAACAGGTACGTCATGGCGGCGCCGGCGCCCTCGGGGTCCGCGTCCCTGAGGACCGTGACCGTCTTGCGGTCATCCACTATGGAGGCGCGCCTTGTCTTGAGGTCTATGAGGTATGGGGGGTGCTCGTCGGTCCCCGGGATTGCGATGATGTCGCGCGCGCCCTTGATCAGCTGCCTTGCGCGCCGCACCTCCGCGGGGGGCGGCCTCTCGCCGTCCGGCGTCACTACGGCGGGCTCCTCGTCCCTGCGGTACCGGGGGGAGCCGGAGATCATCCTTACCTCCTCGTAGCTGGGCCACGCAAAGCGGGCGTCGTTGACGGGGCGCGCCCTCACCAGCCCCGACACCTTTTCGGCCAGCTCCCCCTGCATGTCGGGCCTCTGCCTTGCTATGTGGTACGGGATGTAGTACGGCAGCACGAACTGTGACAGCTTTGAGCCCAGAAACTTGCAGAGCTCGCCCAGCGTGGCGGCGGCCCCGGGATCCAAGTCGAGCGCGATGAACTTTTGGTGTACCGTCCCCGCGCATATGCGCGACAGGGCCGCCGCGTCCTCCGCGCTCCCGTGGGCCGCCACGTAGTCAGACACGTTGCGCAGGAGGAGCGGGTTGATCCCCGCGGGCCTGTGGTTGTACTGGACGTGCCTTACAAGAAAGTCCGACGCGTCGGCGCATTTCATGACGGCGCACCTGATATACTCGGCGCCCGCCTCCAGGGCCCCGCGGTACACGTCGCCGTCTGCCATCAGGTACGGCGTGCCGTCTATGTAGCCCACCCTGACTGCCGGAACCCCGTCCGCCGGGGACGGCTGCCCGGCCGATACCCCTGCAAAGATGAGCCTGTACGCGTCCACGTGCCTTTGCAGCGGGACCGTAATGTCGAGATCATGGCATCGTATGGACGCGGTACGGACCTGCCGCAGCCGCCCCTGCGTGTTTTTCGCGCTCACCGCGCCCCGTACCTCCTCTCTGCTATGCGCACGGCCGCGCGCGCCGCGCGCGCCCGGCTGGTCTCCCTCTGCTCCAGCACGGGGAGGATGGCGCGCGCCTCGCGCGCCAGCTCCTCCGCGATTCCGGGCTCGTACTTGTACCCCAGGGACTGGATCTCGGTGCTCATGGAAAACGCGCTCGACGGAGGGGGAGGGGGAGGACTACGGGCCGCATCATCATCATTACCATCGCCGCCGCCGCTGCCGTCATCATCATCATCATCATCATCAGACATGCCGTGTCCGATCATGTCAAGGAACCCTATCCTGCGCAGCACGTGCTCCCCGGTCTCCTCATCCACGTATGACGAGGCCTCCATTATGACGTGCAGGTACGAGTGCGCGTGCCTCACCCCCAGCTCCATGCGTATGGCGTCCCGCAGCCTGGCCTCGTTTAGCGGGCAGCCCCACGTCCTGCAGACGCCGTGGAACGCCAGGACCAGGAGCTTTGCCTTTGTCATGCGCATGCCGGGCGCGCGGCGCAGCCTCCGGTACCACGCCCACACGTCCCTGCCCGCGCCGTTCGGGATGCCGAGCTTTTGCGATATGTTGCTGACCACCGCCATGTCGCGCCCCCGGCGCACGAACCTGTCCGCCCGCAGCCTCGGGTCCGGCTTGCCGCCCACCTCCATCTCAAGGTACAGGTTGGTCCGGGTGCGCGGGAGCGCCGCCGGGTCCGCATACGCCTGCCGCCGGTCGCCGTCTCCCTTGACCACCCCGCACGCGCGGCAGACGATCTCCCCCTCGGGGGTGGCCGTCTCGTATCGCATATCGTGCGCGCAGGCGTCCGCGGCCGCCCCTTGCCCCGCGGGGCATTCGGGGGATGCGGTGCGTCTTGGCGCGGTCGTACCCATACCCGTAACAATAATGTTTTTTGTATTTGATGTTTTTGTAATATGCCTTCCCAAAGGGGTACATTACCGTAGTATGCCTTTGGCGCGGGCCGCCCGCGGCGCCCGGAATGCGGCAGCGGGGCGTACGTGTCGGAAGTAAAATGTGTACGCGCCCGCCCCTTTGCCCTTTTACGCTTTCCGTACTTGTGACGGACGGTGCTGATTCGTAAGATAGTCCAAAAGAACGGCGGGTCGTGGGGAGTGAGCCTTCCCGCGGACCTCGTCAGGGAGCTCGGGTGGGAAAAACACACCTACGTCTACGTCCAAAAGATAAAGAACAATTCCCTGATGCTGCGGGCCGTGCCCGACGTTGCCGTAGCCGCCGCAGACAAGTAGCCGCCGCGCGTTTTGCGGCGGCGGCCGCATGCCAGGCGGCCCCCGCGCGCCGGGTTTGCAACATGCAGGGCATGACAGAACATGTCCCGGGGGAGGGGCGGCGGCCAAATCATTCCTGTTGCCGCCGCAGGACGGGGCACTGGGGCGGCCCGCCTGCCCTGCACGGAACTGGCAGGTTACCCGCAAACTTTCATAGTGCACTATGAAAGTTTGCGGGTATCTATGTTGGAACGTTATAAAGAGCGCGGCGGATTTCGTACGGCGGTGCATGGCACGCGCTAAGCGTTGGTTCCTCCCTAGGATGAGTCGAATACGTATCTATGCGGGCATGCAATCCCAGT